>CAZPTO010000001.1:0-25662 GCA_964589155.1 uncultured Bacteroidaceae bacterium
GATTGCGTGTGTCTGAACTTGTTGGTCTCAGGATCTCCGACCTGTTCAGCGATGAAGGCTTCGTGAGAATCATTGGGAAAGGGGACAAGGAAAGACTGATCCCGGTCAGCTCCACTGCCCTGAAAGAAATCGACAATTATATGCCGGACCGAAATGCAATGCTTGATATAGATAAAGGACACATGGATATCCTCTTCCTGAACAGGCGCGGAAGACAACTCACCCGGGTCATGGTCTTTACAATCATCCGGCAACTTATTGAGAAAACCGGCATCCGCAAACGCATCAGTCCACATACCTTCAGGCACTCCTTTGCCACACACCTCGTGAATGGAGGTGCGGATCTGCGCGCAGTACAGGAGATGCTTGGACATGAATCCATTGTTACCACTGAAATATATACACATCTCGACAGGGAATATCTCAGGGAGGCAATCATCAGCCACCATCCCCGGTCGCAGAAATAAACAATGGTTTTTCGCTTCAGCAGGGGCACAACGGGCTGCCCGGCCCCGAAATACTATGGTAGGTTGCCGCATCCGGAAATTGCCTCCCTGTTCGCAGGTAACAGCTCCCATAAGAAACAATTATTTAACTTTATTTAGAATTGTTTTATCGTTTTTTTAGATACATTTGTACTTTCGAAAAAATACCCATAGTTAACTTGTTCATTATTAACACTTAAAAGAATATAAGAATGTCGAAAGTTAAGCGTGTTTATACCTTTGGAGACAAGAAAGCTGAAGGAAAAGCTGACATGAAAAATTTGCTGGGTGGCAAAGGTGCCAACCTTGCTGAAATGAACCTGATCGGGGTTCCGGTGCCACCGGGATTCACCATCACCACAGATGTCTGTGCTGAATATTATGAGCTCGGACGTGAAAAGGTTGCAGAGCTGTTGAAGCCCGAGGTTGAGGCAGCAGTGAAAAATGTTGAACAGATCATGGGCACAAAATTCGGTAGCAATGAAAATCCCTGCCTGATGTCTGTACGTTCTGGGGCAAGGGTTTCAATGCCCGGAATGATGGATACTGTGTTGAATCTCGGTATGAACGAGGACGCCGTGGAGGGGCTGATCGCAAAAACCGGGAATGAAAAATTTGCATGGGACAGCTACCGTCGCTTTGTACAGATGTATGGCGATGTGGTATTGGGAATGAAACCCGAAAGCAAAGAGGATATCGATCCGTTTGAGGAGATTCTTGAAGAGGTGAAAGAGGCAAAAGGTGTTCATAACGATAATGAACTGGACATTGAAGACCTGAAAGGACTGGTCGATAAATTCAAGGCTGCAGTGAAGAAGCAGACAGGTCATGAGTTCCCGGTTGATCCATGGGATCAGTTATGGGGTGCAGTAATGGCTGTGTTTGACAGCTGGAATACTGACAGGGCCATCTATTATCGCACGATGCACCAGATCCCTGGAGAGTGGGGAACCGCTGTGAATGTGCAGGCCATGGTATTCGGTAACATGGGTAGCAAATCAGGTACAGGTGTTGCATTCACAAGGGATGCTGCAACCGGCGAGGATATCTTCAACGGCGAATACCTGATCGATGCACAGGGAGAAGACGTGGTTGCAGGTGTGCGAACGCCACAACAGATCACCAAAGAGGGTTCGCTTCGCTGGGCCAAACTGGCCAGGGTGCCAGAAGAAGAAAGGGTTTCAAAATTTCCTTCACTGGAGGAGTTAATGCCAGAAGTATATAAAGAGTTGGATGATACCCAGACGAAACTGGAGAACCACTACAAGGACATGCAGGACATCGAGTTCACCATCCAGGATGGTAAACTCTGGATGCTCCAGACTCGTAACGGAAAAAGGACTGCTGCCTCTATGGTGAAGATTGCCATGGACCTGCTGCGTGATGGCATGATCGATGAAAAAACTGCATTGCTGCGACAGGAGCCGGCAAAACTGGATGAACTGTTGCACCCTGTTTTCGATAAAAAAGCAATGAAAGATGCTGAAGTGATCGCCAATGGGTTGCCTGCATCACCGGGTGCAGCAACAGGACAGATCGTGTTCTTTGCTGATGAAGCTGCCAAATATCCCGAGGCAATTTTGGTACGTATCGAGACTTCTCCTGAGGACCTCGAAGGAATGAACATCGCAAACGGGATCCTTACCGCGCGTGGCGGGATGACCTCACATGCCGCTGTAGTTGCACGTGGCATGGGGAAATGCTGTGTATCAGGCGCAGGTGGAGTGAAGATCAATTACAGGGAACGTACCATGGTTGTCGGTGATAAGAAGCTGAAGGAAGGCGACTGGATCTCACTCGACGGAGGAGAAGGAAACGTATATGAAGGTAAGATCACAACCATCGATCCTGAACTGAGTGGCGACTTCGCGGCCGTACTCGAACTTGCTGAAAAGCTTACCAAAATGGATGTCCGGACCAATGCCGACTCACCGAATGATGCACAGGTTGCCAGGGACTTCGGAGCAAAAGGAATTGGCCTTACCCGGACGGAACACATGTTCTTCGAGGGCGAGCGTATCATTGCCATGCGTGAAATGATCCTCGCATCTGATGAGACCGAGCGCCGCAAAGCCCTTGAGAAACTGCTGCCTTACCAGCGTGAGGACTTCGAGGGAATCCTTGAAGCCATGCATGGGTATGGAGTAACCATTCGTCTGCTTGACCCGCCTTTACATGAGTTTGTTCCGCACGATGAAGAGAATCAGAAGGAAATGGCTGACCAGATGGGCGTTTCTGTGGATGATATCAAGGCACTTGTTGATGACCTGCATGAATTTAACCCCATGCTGGGACACAGGGGATGCCGTTTAGGGAATACATACCCTGAAATCACCGAGATGCAGGCCAGGGCGATCATCGAGGCAGCTGTTAACCTGAAGAAAAAAGGAGTTGATGCACATCCGGAGATCATGGTGCCACTGATTGGAACTGTTCAGGAATTCCAGATGCAGGAGGAGATCATTCGTACAACAGCCGAAAAGGTATTTGAAGAGAAAGGTGAGAGATGTGACTACCTGGTGGGAACAATGATTGAGATCCCCAGGGCAGCACTTACAGCTGATGAGATTGCAAAACATGCTGAATTTTTCTCATTTGGTACCAACGACCTGACCCAGATGGGCTTTGGTTATTCACGTGATGATGCCGGTAAATTCCTGCCGATCTATATCAAGAAAGGGATCCTTAAAGTGGATCCTTTCCAGTCACTCGACCAGGAAGGTATCGGTCAGCTTGTGGAGATCGGAACCAACAAGGGACGCACTACCAACGCTGATCTGAAGGTAGGTATCTGTGGCGAACACGGCGGTGATCCGAGCTCTGTGGAGTTCTGCTACAAAGTAGGGATGAACTATGTGAGTTGTTCACCTTTCAGGGTGCCGATTGCGCGCCTTGCAGCAGCACAGGCCTCGGTCAAATACGATAGATAAACAGCCGTATAATATTTTTTGAAAAAGCAGTAGAACTTTGTTTTTACTGCTTTTTTTTTTGATCTTTGGTATGAATAGAACCCAGTTCAAGCTGAGGTTGCTCAGTGAGATACTTACCCAAACCATTTTATAATGACCAGAAAACAAGTTGACCTCAACCTGGAGCAGTATGGAATCACCGGGAATCCGGAAATACTGCACAACCCTTCCTATGAAGAACTGTATAGTGACGAGCTGCGTAATGATCTTGAGGGCTACGAAAAAGGTGTCGAATCAGAGTTTGGTGCTGTAAAAGTAGATACAGGCATCTTTACAGGGAGGTCTCCAAAGGACAAGTATATTGTGATGGATGAAACGACACACGATACCGTATGGTGGAAATCCGACACAGCAAAATCTTCTGATAATAAGCCCATCAGTCCGGAAGTATGGGAGCATGGATACAAACTTGCATCAGAACAACTTTCAGGCAAACGGATCTTTGTAATGGATGCCTATTGCGGTGCCAATAAAGATAGCCGGCTCAAAGTGCGCTTCATCGTGGAGGTGGCCTGGCAGGCACATTTTGTGAAGAACATGTTCATCAGACCAGGCGATGAGGAACTGGCTGCATTCGAACCCGATTTCGTTATGCTGAATGCAGCGAAAACGACCAATCCCGACTGGAAGGAACAGGGGCTCCACTCCGAGGTCTTTGTTTTCTTTAACCTCACGGAGCGGATGGGAGTGATCGGGGGATCCTGGTATGGCGGGGAAATGAAAAAGGGAATCTTTTCAATCATGAACTATTACCTGCCATTACGCGGCATTGCTGCTATGCATTGCTCGGCGAACGTGGGTGAAGATGGGGATACGGCAATCTTTTTTGGCCTTTCCGGAACAGGGAAAACGACCCTCTCCACAGATCCGAAAAGGGCATTGATCGGAGACGATGAACATGGGTGGGATGATGATGGTATCTTTAATTTTGAAGGCGGATGCTATGCCAAGACCATCCATTTAAGCGAGGAGAATGAACCTGATATCTATCATGCCATTAGACGGGACGCCCTTTTAGAGAATGTATCCGTGAATGCCGGGGGGAAGGTGGATTTCGACGATGGCTCGATCACGGAAAATACGCGCGTTTCTTATCCGATCTACCATATTGACAATATTGTTAAGCCTGTTTCCAGGGCGGGTCATGCAAAACGCGTGATCTTTTTAACTGCAGATGCATTTGGGGTGATGCCACCGGTATCAAAGCTTACACCAGACCAGACGAAATATCATTTTCTATCTGGATTTACGGCGAAACTTGCGGGCACAGAACTGGGGATTACGGAGCCTGTACCGGCTTTCTCGGCTTGTTTCGGAGCGGCTTTCCTGACCCTGCACCCAACAACATACGGAGAGGTGCTGGTGAAACGGATGAAGGCGGCAGGTTCAACGGCTTACCTGGTGAATACAGGCTGGAATGGCACAGGTAAAAGGATATCGATCAGGGATACCCGCGGAATCATTGACGCCATCCTGAATGGAAATATCGACCAGGCAGAGACCAAAATAATTCCCTTTTTCAACCTGGAAATTCCACAGTCCCTGGCGGGTGTTGACAATGCTATTCTTGATCCGCGCGACACATATGAGGATCCATCGGAGTGGGAAAGGAAAGCCAGGGACCTGGCATTAAAATTTATAGATAATTTCAGGCAGTTTACTGATAATGCAGAGGGGCTCCGACTCGAACAGGTCGCGGGACCTGTGATCTGATCCTATGGAGGAAGCGCTTACATCTTTCACATTTCTTGCCTGGATGGCACCTGCAGCTTATTTGCTGGGTTCTTTACCAACAGCGGTATGGACAGGGCGTATTTTTCACGGCATCGATGTGCGTATGCATGGGAGCGGAAATGCCGGAGCTACCAATGTTATGCGTGTACTCGGCGTCAAAACCGGTGTGCCGGTGTTGCTGATTGATATGCTGAAAGGTTGGGCGGCTGTCCGCCTGTTGAAATTTCAACCGGATGTTGAAATAGGGGAGGAGAGATTCATGGTTCTTTCTATTGTGCTGGGGATCCTGGCAGTGACCGGTCATATATTTCCGGTGTTGGCAGGTTTCAGGGGAGGAAAAGGAGTAGCCACCATCAGCGGAGTATGTTTTGCCCTGCATCCGGCAGCCACGGCTGCGGCACTTGGAATATTTATCCTGGTGCTGCTGCTTACAAAATATGTTTCAGTGGGTTCCATTTCTGCCGGGATCACTTTCCCGGTATGGGTGATCGTGGTGTTTCGATCACCGTATATTTCCCTATGGATTTTTTCAATTGTGGCAGCACTGCTGCTTGTTATTACACATCGAAAGAATATTAAGCGATTGAAAAACGGTCAGGAAAACAAGGCCTCATTTCTATTTAAGAAAATGAAATAGACATTGGTACAGCTTGTTATAAGAAATCGGTATAGCTGCAAATGGTCATTGGAAACAGCTATTACTGTGTTTTGTCCCCGAATTCATCTTCCAGCTTCTGCGTCAGCACTTTGATGCCAATATTTTTCTGAAGGATGCCGTTTTCCGCAATGGAGATCTGTCCTGTCTCTTCCGAAACCACGATCACAAGCGAATCGGTTACTTCAGAGATACCCAGTGCAGCCCGGTGTCTGAGCCCATATTCCGGCGGAAGATCGGGTTTGTCGGTTACAGGCAGGATCACCCTTGCCGCCACCAACTGGTCGCGGTCCATCACCAGCGCGCCGTCATGCAGTGGCCCCGTCTTATTAAATATGCTCGTGATGAGCCTGCTGGATGTGGCACTGTTCAGGATCTCAGCCGATTCAGTGTACATCTTCAGGTTCGATTTCCTGCGGATTACAATCAGTGCCCCGGTCTTGGTCTGCGACATCTGCATCACAGCCTTCAGTACCGATTTGATCGGAATCCTTGGTTTGGCTTCAAAACGCATGTTAAAAATGCGGTCCAGGCTGATCATATTGCCATCCACATAACGTGATCCCATGTAGATCAGGAACCGGCGGATTTCCTGCTGGAAGACAATGATCAGTGCAATGACACCCACCCCGATTACCTGTCCGATGATCGAACTGAGCAATTCCATCTGCAAGGCCCGTGTAACCCACCAGAAAATGTAGATGACGGCGATTACGACGATGATGTTCAATGCAACTGTTCCCCTGACCAGTAAATAGAGCTGGTAGAGTAAAACGGCCACCAGGAGGATATCGATGATATCCAGCAGCCTGATATGAATGAATAATGATAACATTCCTGAACAAATGTACAAAAAGATGTGGAAAGCAGTCAGCGAAATTTACGTACCGACTGGTTGAAAATGGTTACAGCCTCCTTTGCTTCCCTGACATCGTGCACCCTGATGATGTTCACCCCTCCCTGCAGGAGAAGCATGTGGACTGCTGTCGTGCCATTCAGCGCTTCTTCGCTGGATGATTCCAGGAGCTTGTAGATCATTGATTTTCGCGATACTCCTGCAACGACAGGCAGTCCGAACATTTGAAAGGCACTTATCTGACCGAGCAGTTCATAATTGTGATCCATGGTCTTGCCGAACCCAAACCCCGGGTCAAGCAATACATCTGATATACCCTTATTGTGCAAGAGGTGCACTTTCCGGGAAAAATACTGAATGATCTCGTCCGTGACATTATGATATACCGGGTTGTCCTGCATGTCTCCCGGGACGCCCTTCATATGCATGACAATATAAGGTACATTCAGTTTTGAAACCATTGGAATCATCTCAGGATCCAGCGCACCGGCAGAGATATCATTGATAATATCTGCCTCAAAATGTGTTACAACCATTTTTGCTACATCGGCACTGTATGTGTCAACGGACAGGATCAGGTCGGGGAATTCGTCCCGCACCAGTTGTAACACGGGTTCGAGCCTGGCAATTTCTTCTCCGGACTCCATCAGTCCCGCACCAGGCCTGGAGGATGCTGCTCCGATATCAATAATATCGGCACCTTCGTTTACCATTTCCCGCACCCTTTGCAGCGCAGCTGTGGGATCATTATACGCGCCTCCATCAAAGAAAGAATCCGGCGTTACATTCAGGACACCCATGATTTTGGGAGTTTCCAAATTCAACAACCTGCCCCTGCAATTGAGACTGCGGTTCTTTGAAAAAAATGTATCTTTGGCGATGTTTTCAGGCATATTGTCATTGGAAAAACGATGACAAATTAAGTAAAAATAATTTATATTCAACCGAAAAGCAGTAATGAGATTCCTCGTTATAGAAGGATTAGACGGATCGGGAAAATCAACACAGGTGGGGATGCTGCGTACACACCTGGAGCACAGGGAGATCAAATATCGCTACCTGCATTTTCCGCGTCTTGAAGAAGGAGTGTATGGCAAGTTGATTGCACGCTTCCTGAGGGGAGAAATGGGCGCCAATGACCAGGTGGACCCCTACCTGGTAGCACTCATATTTGCAGGAGATCGAAAGGACGCAACACCGGTTATGGAGCAATGGATGGAGGAGGATTACCTGGTGATCGTGGACCGCTATGTATATTCAAATATTGCATTTCAATGTGCTAAACTCAATGATTTACAGGAGCAGAAGCAGCTTGCGGACTGGATCATGGATTTGGAATACAGGGAACACATGTTACCTGTTCCGGATATGAATATTTTTTTAGATGTTCCTTTCGATTTTACAAAGGAGCGGCTGACCGGGCACCGAAGTGGTGAGGACCGGCAATACCTGAATGGCAGGCAGGATATTCATGAGAACGATCTTTCATTCCAGGAAAGGGTCAGGGAGGTATATCATTCGATTTGTACCGGGCTGGGTGATCTGAATATTGTGAACTGCGCCGACGAACAGGGAAAAATGAAATCGCCTGAGGCAATTTTTAACGACCTGATCCGCGTGACCGGGTTATAAAAAAAGTTTTATTTATGAGAGCAATCAGGTTTATAAGCAGACTTTTACTTGGGGGATTGTTTGTATTCAGTGGATTTGTAAAAGCAATTGACCCCCTCGGATCATCCTATAAGTTTTCAGACTATTTCCATGCGTTTGGTATCGAATGGCTTGAGCCGCTGACCCTTCCCCTGGGGATCCTGCTTGCCGCTTTCGAACTCGTGCTTGGCATGGTATTGATCCTGGGCTATCAGAAGCGGCGTACCTACTGGGTACTGCTTATTTTCATGCTTTTCTTTACGGTACTCACGTTTATCCTGGCCCTGACCAACCCGGTATCGGATTGCGGATGCTTTGGGGATGCGATCGTAATGACGAACTGGCAAACTTTCTTTAAAAACGTCATCTTCATGGTCTTCGTGCTGATCCTGTTCAGATCGGCAAAAAGGGCTGAAAACGTGCATTCAACCGGTCTTGAAGTATTCCTGATCCTGATCCTGTTTGCCGGAAGTACGCTGCTGTCGGTCAGCGCACTTCGCAATCTGCCCGTACTGGATTTTCGTCCTTATGATGTCGGTACCTATATACCCGGAGAGATGGAAATTCCGGAGGGTGCCCCAATGGATGAATATGAAACTCAACTCTTCTACAGGAACCTGGAGACCGGGGAAACAGAGGAGTTTACCCTGGAAAATTTTCCCCAGGACACATCACGCTATGTATTCGTTACCAGTGAATCGAAATTGATCAGTAAAGGCTATGAGCCCCCGATCGACGATTTCGGGATCATGGACCCGGAAGGATTAGACTTTACTGATGCGCTCCTTTCTTTCGAAGGCTATACGCTGATGATGATAAGTTATAACCTCGAAAAGGCTGAAGGTGATTTGCTGGCTGCAGGCAATGCCTGGGCAGGTATGGAAAAATTTTCTGCAGATTTCAGGTTTGTTCCGGTGACAGCCTCGGCGGGTAAGGTTCTTGAAGATGTCATCAGCACATATGACATCGGTTATCAGTTTTATTCTGGAGATGAAACCATGTTGAAAACAGTGGTCCGTTCCAATCCCGGGTTCCTGATGCTGAAGGACGGTACGATCGTCGGGAAATGGTCATGGAAGGATTTTCCACCCATGGAGGAATGGAAAGCAAACTGGCCTGAAATGATCCGGCAATACACCGAGGATCAGGATCCTGAAATCATGATGCTGATGGAGGAAGGCTACCTGGATGATATGAACTGGGAAATGATCGACTTTGGCAGGACAGCACAGCCGATTATTATGGAGCGACATATGAAGCAAGCCGATCTGGGGACATGGATCATTTTTGCACTCTCTGTCTTCCTGATTATATTTCTTGCGCAATTTATACCATCGAAGAAATCAGACTATCGTGGCTAAAAGGATCCTCGGTAAATTCTTTTACGGGCTTCTGGTACTCTGGGGCGTTGTTACCCTGGTATTCTTCCTGTTCAATGTATTGCCCGGCGATCCGGCACGCATGATGCTGGGGCAGCGAGCGGATATGCAGACCGTGGAAATGATCCGGAAGGAGCTGGGACTGGACAGGAAAATGGGACTCCAATATGCCAGGTACCTGAATGACCTGTCTGTATTATCTATCCATAACAATGAGGATCCCGGACATTATTTTTATTTCGACACACAGCGCTATCCACAGGCTACCGAGCTGATCAGGGGAAACCGGCGTTCGCTGGTCCTGAAACCACCCTACCTCGGGATGAGCTATCAAAACCGCAGGACCGTGACCAGCATGATCGGGGATGTCCTGCCTACCACTTTCCTGCTTGCATTGACCTCGATAGCCTTTGCTTTTGTGATCGGGCTCTTTACCGGGACCCTCTGCGCAATCTGGAAAGACAGTCTTTTCGATCGGTTCGCCCTGGTCATCAGTACGATCGGGGTATCACTACCGTCATTTTTTACGGCCATACTTTTTGGCTGGTTCTTTGCTTTCGTCCTGGCCGATGTCACCCACCTGAACCTCACGGGTAACATCTACGAAATTGATGACATGGGGAACGGACGGGTCTTACAGTTAAAAAACCTTTTGCTGCCTGCCCTTACTTTGGGCATCAGGCCGCTTTCAATTATTATCCAGCTTTCCCGCAACGCCATGCTGGATGTGCTGGGACAGGATTATATCAGGACCGCCAGGGCAAAGGGACTGCGATTTTCCAGGATCATTTTCAAGCATGCCATGCGCAACTCCATGAACCCCATTGTAACTGCAGTCAGCGGTTGGTTTGCATCCCTTATGGCGGGAGTAGTGTTTGTGGAATACATTTTCGGGTGGAAAGGACTTGGGTATCTCATTGTCAATGCACTGAACCAATATGACATGCCAGTGGTATTGGGAGCAGTGATCACCATTGCGTCAATATTTGTGGTAGTGAATATCCTGGTTGACATTTCATATTCTATACTCGATCCGCGTGTACGCCAACTTTGAAGCAGCTTCTGAATGCAACCGCGATGAATTATTCTTATCTTTAAACCTTAATTATTTTTAAACCAAAATCAATAAGCGATCATGAGACAAAAAATTGTTGCAGGAAATTGGAAAATGAATACGCATTTGCACGAAGGACTTGAACTTGCCAGGGCTGTTGAGGCATCCGCAAAGGAGAAGACAAGTGATGCATTGATGATCATTGCTCCACCATTTACCCATCTTGCAAAGGTACGTGAAGTGATCAGTGAAGTAAAGCTTGCAGCGCAAAATTGTTCCTCAGAGGAGAGTGGCGCTTATACGGGAGAAGTTTCACCGGATATGCTGAAAACGGCTGGAGTGGAATATGTGATTATCGGACATTCAGAGAGAAGATCGTATTATCATGAGGATAACGAGATACTGAATAAAAAAGTACAACTGGCATTATCAAAGGGCCTTTTCCCCATATTTTGCTGTGGTGAGTCATTGGAAGAGCGCGAGGAAGGTCAGATGTTCGATGTGATCAGGGAACAGATTACAGTTGGTCTTAACGGACTTTCGCCCTCTGATATGAAGAATGTGATTGTGGCTTATGAACCTGTCTGGGCGATTGGTACAGGAGTTACTGCTTCCCCAGAGCAGGCACAGGAGATGCATAAATTTATACGTGATCTGCTTGCCGAACTTTTTAATCAGCAGGTTGCCGATGAAACATCACTGTTGTATGGTGGAAGTTGTAAACCCTCCAATGCTGCAGAATTATTTGCCAATCCGGATGTTGATGGCGGCCTGATCGGCGGTGCATCCCTGAAGGCAGAAGACTTTATCCAGATCGTGAACGCCTATGCTTAGGTGTTGCATGTGAGGCAAGTGTAAATGATATTCATTGAATATACTTTTTCATTGCCAGGTGATGCTGCAGACCCTGATATACTTATTGCATTCCTGAATGCGAATGGTTATGAAGGATTCCAGGAAGCTGGCAATCAGCTGATCGCCTATTTGCCCCAGTCAAAAAAGGATGAGTCCCTGCTCGAGGAGTTGATGGAGCAGACCGGTAATGTCCGGATCAAATACAGCAGCAGGGTGCTTCCCGATATCAATTGGAATGCGAAATGGGAGCACGATTTCCAGCATATTGAAATTGATGATGTTGTCCGCATCAGCGCTTCTTTTCATGAAAAGGACGAAGCATTTGAATATGATATCCTGATTGATCCGAAGATGTCTTTTGGCACCGGTCATCACGCAACCACGCGCCTGATGATCCGGGCAATGAAAGAACTTTCTCTTGCCGGGAAGAAGGTGGCAGACCTGGGATGCGGGACAGCTGTGTTAAGTATCCTGGCCTCCCGTATGCAGGCTGCAGAAATAGTGGCAGTGGATATTGATCAGTGGGCGGTGCGGAACGCACAGGACAATATTGAGCAAAATAAGTGTAGGAACATTGTCCTGAAACAAGGAGATGCAGAGGCATTGGGGAATACGGTTTTTGATATTCTACTGGCAAATATCAACCGGAATGTCCTTCTCGAATCTATGTTCAGGTTTGGTAAGCATTTGACACCTGGAGGAAACCTGGTTCTTTCCGGCATCATGTTGCAGGACCGGGAGAAGATAGTGGTCGCAGCTGAAAGTGCCGGGTTTGAGAACACGGACCAGTACAGGGAGAATGATTGGTGTGCACTTGTTTTTCGCAGGACCAATGACCAATGCGCAGCGGTCTGTTGATTCTTTCATGACTTTTGCACGAAGTTTGTGTATAGGAAATTTGTATTTTGGTGGGTATCTGTATACAAGGATGATCTAAAATATCCGGTCTATGAAGAAAATGTTTTCCCTTTTCCTGCTTACCCTGACGATCTCGGTTTCCAACGCTCAATATGTCAAGGAGTTCTCCCTTGATACCGCAAACTATATCCAGGAGCTTACTACGCTTTTTGGAACCTCCCTGATGGATGATGAGGATGTGGTTTTTATGAATTTTATATCAACGTGGGACTCCCTTGAATTCGGATACAGGGAAGATATCATGGTCATTTCAGAGTTGATGCGCCAGCGTAGTTGCAGGCCAAGGCCCCACTATATCATGTTTCTTAAGATATTGCTGGAATTTCATAATGAAGATAAACTGGAGTTGGGTTACCAGGATTATATCGCAGGTTATAAGGCATTTATGCAGAATGAACAGACCCTCCTGAAGGATATCAACAGTGTGAATAATACCATCTATATGCTCCTGGACCAATCACTCATATACCAGGCAACATCTCTTCAGTGGCAATTCGCTGGTACCAGTTTTGAATTCGTTCATGACAATGGTTTGAAAATCAACACAGATCAGAATCAGATTATTGGCACTTCCGCCGGTGATACGATCCGTGTACATGAGGTTTCAGGTTATGTGGACCCGGTGATGAACAGGTTTGTGGGCAAGCGTGCCAGTGTATTCTGGAAAAGAGCCGGTTTTGACCCGGCGGTTGTCCATGCGGAGCTCAATGCTTTTGTGATCGACCTGACACAACCTGGTTATTCAGCCGATAGCGTGACCTTCTACCATGAGGAATTGCTGGAAGAACGTGCATTGGGAAAGCTTGAGGATCGTATTTCGGCGATCAGAAATCCGGAGCAGGCGTCTTTCCCGAGGTTTTCAAGTTACAAAAGCAATTATGTACTGAATAACATCGTGGAAGGGATCAACTATTCAGGTGCTATTGCTATGCAGGGAGCGAACCTGGCAGGAACCGGCAGCAGGGGGGGGTATGCGAAACTGGAAGTGTTTTTCAGGGATACACTTCGCGTGCGCATGCGTTCCCAAATCTTCCTCTTCGGGAAACGACTGATCAAATCCAATAATACCGAGGTCGCGTTATATATTGAAGAGGATTCGATCTACCACCCTGATATCGTGATGAACTATGATATTCAGTCTGAAAGGATGCGGCTTTCCAAATCAAAGGATTATAATTCACAAGGGCCCTATTCAAACACTTACCACAAAGTGGATATGAGCTTTGATGAACTAGTCTGGGTGCGCACAGAGCCTGTGATCAATATGCAGGCTGCGCTCGGAAGTGCGCTTGGAAATGGTTTTTTCGAGTCACACGATTATTTCGATATGGCATTTTATGAAAGCCTGCAGGGGATGGAATATCAGAATCCGCTTGCCGATCTCTGGACCTTTGGAAATATGATTGGTGGGAGTACGTTCAATGCTGAAGCATATGCCTCCTATTTGCGCAAGGCACCTTACCAGATCCGGCATCAGCTGATGCAATTGACCAAGTCGGGATTTGTCTATTTTGACTTTGATCAGGACAGGGTTACGCTCAGACCCAAACTTTATGACTATATCAAGGCAAGTCTGAAACAGAGAGATTATGATATTATCAGGTTCATTACACGGACAGAGGGGAGCCAGGAGAATGCCAGTCTGAACCTGGATACAAAAGATCTTACGATCAACGGGATCCCTTCTATCTTTCTGAGTGATGTCCAGAATGTGAAACTTGTTCCGTCAGACAACAGGATTGTCATGAAAAGAAACAGGAACTTTCAGTTTGATGGCTCAATCGACGCAGGATTGTTTAAGTTTTACGGTAACAATTTCTTTTTTGAGTATGACAGTTTCAAAATCAATTTGCAGAACATTGATTCCCTCTCTGTCAGTGCAAAAACAGATGAAAGAGATCCGACGGGAAGATATCTGACAACTACACTTGACAATAATATTGAAAAGATTACAGGTGAATTGCTCATTGATCATCCCATGAATAAATCGGGCCTTACCTCGTATCCCAAGTACCCGGTTTTTTCAAGTGTAAAAAGTTCTTATGTTTATTTTGATGAAAAATCGATACAGAATGGGGTATATGATAAGGAACGATTCTATTTTCAATTGTTGCCTTTTACCATCGATAGTCTGGACAATTTCAGGAGAGATGCATTGAAAATGGAGGGGACCTTTGTATCGGCGGATATCCTTCCACCGATTGAGATGGAGATGACACTTCGTCCGGACAACTCACTCGGATTTTACATGACTACCCCTGAGGAGGGCATCCCGGTATATGGCGGGGATGCGACCTTCTATAACGACATTGAGATGAGCAATGCTGGTTTGCACGGTTACGGAACCCTTGATTATCTTACGTCGACTACCTGGTCGGATGATTTTCTTTTTCATCCGGATTCATTGATGACCATCTCCAGGAGATTCCTTGAGCGGGAACAAGCAGCACCGGTTTCTTATCCACTGGTAGAAAATGATGTAGCGGATGTGCGTTATTATCCATTCGAAAATGTAATGCACATTAAACGCATCGAAAATGTATTCAGGATATACGGGGACAGCATCTTTTTTGGTGGCAACCTGGCACTAAGACCTGCAGGGCTTACTGGAATGGGTGGACTCGGATTCCCGGATGCAAGGTTCGATTCTGAATCATTCCATTTTCAGGCCGCACGTTTTCACGCTGATTCAGCAGGGGTGCGGCTGAAGAAAGCCGGTACGGATGCGTATACATTTGTCTCTGATGATCTGGAAGTGGATGTCAACCTGCAGGAGAATAATGGAGCGTTTATTGCAAGAGAGGATTATACCCTGGTAAAATTCCCCGAAAATCTTTATGAGACGCGGCTCAACCACATCAGCTGGTTCATGGACAGTGACGAAGTGCTGATGAAACAAACTGTTGAACTGGCAGAAAACCTGGTTGATATCGGAATCGATTCGCTAAAGACCAGCGGTCCATCCTACGTATCTGTTCATCCGGGGCAGGATTCGCTGCACTTCGTTTCCCCAAAGGCCTATTTCCATTATGCCAGCAATGTGCTGAATGCAGAGGATGTGCCGTTTATAGAAATTGGAGATGCATATATCTTTCCCGATGAAGGCAGGGTAGAGGTACTGGAAGAGGCAACGATTAAACCCCTGAGAAATGCAAAACTGCTTGCCAATAAGATAACCCGGTATCATCTGTTGCACAATGCCAGCCTGGTAATCAATTCCCGTAATCATTTCCGTGGAGCGGCTGATTATGAATATATTGATGAATTTGGAAATGTGTTTACATTCCGAATGGATCACGTTGAAGTGGATACTTCTGTGAACAGTTTTGGAAAGGGAGAAATTACAGAAGCAGATAGCGTTATGCTCAGCCCGTATTTTGAATACAAGGGATTGGTCAGCATGGATGCAAGAAAGCCTTTCCTCGATTTTTCAGGGGGAACAAGGTTAACGCATCATTGCGATGTGACAAGCTTCTGGCTGAAGTTTGAAACAGAAATTAACCCCGATAGCGTAATGATCCCCCTGGAGAGCAGAATGCAGAATACAGCCCTGAACAATATCTATGCGGGAACACTCAAGGCCCGGGATTCCATACACATTTATCCTGCATTTTTGTCAGGACGCAAGCAATATTTTGACAGGAATGTTACCTACGCTGATGGATACCTTTATTATAACAAGCGTAAGAATGCTTACGAGATTGCCAGCCGGGAAAAATTGAATGACCGGAGCAGCGAGGGGAATTACCTGGCACTAAGAACGGACTCGTGTGATCTTAGAAGTGAAGGTATCATTGACCTGCAACTCGATTATGGGAGAATTAACCTGAAAACAGCAGGAACTGCAGCACATGATATTACAACCAACACGCTGGACCTGGATCTTGTCATGGGGATGGACTTTTATTTCAGTCAGGAAGCGTTGAATATTTTTGGCAATGAACTGGATAGTCTGCCTGAACTGGAACCGGCGGACCTCTCCAGCGAACTTTATCAGCTTGCAATTACGAACATTGCAGGAAAGCTACAGGCGGAACGACTGGATACAGAACTTGGATTATATGGGAGTTACAGTGAAATTCCTGATAGTCTTAAATTCAGTATACTCTTCAATGAACTGCCGCTGCGCTGGAACCAGGAAACACGCTCATACAGGCATAATGGCAAAGTTGGCATAGGCATCATCGGAGATGTCCAGGTCAATAAGAAAGTGGATGCCTACGTGGAGTTCGTTGAAAGAGGTTCAGGAGATATTTTCGATATCTACCTGATGGTGGATGAAAACACGTGGTATTACCTGGCCTATAGTCCGGGGGGATTCCAGGTGCTTTCTTCAAACCGGGATTTCAATGGACTGATTTTTGAACTGCCGGACAAGGTGCGGAAACTAAAGTCACGTGGACGTCAGCCCTCTTACATTTATTCACTGGCATCCCAGCGCAGACTGGGGTTGTTTCTCGAAAGGTTCCTGCTCTATGAAGACACAGCAAGAGAAGAGTGAGCCCAGGACAATTATTTTCTGATCGACCGGGGTCCAAGTTCAATCACATCAAGGTCTTTCACCCTGCTTTCAGCAATATCAAACCTGATCGCCGTGCGCACTTTGTGCATCCCAAGATATCCGGCAGCACCAGGATTGATATGTAGCAGACCGTTTTTTTTGTCAGGCATCACCTTCAGAATATGCGAGTGGCCGGAAATGAAAAGATCCGGTGGATTATATCGGATCGCTTCACGGATCCGCCGGTCGTAATTTCCAGGATAGCCCCCGATATGCGTCATCCATATATCAATTCCTGCCCGGTTCAATCGCTGGTGTGCTTTGGTCTCGATCCTGATATCCTGGCCATCAATGTTTCCATAAACGGCCACTACAGGTTTGAAATTCCTCAGTGCAGACAGGACACTGGTTTTTCCGATGTCACCTGCATGCCAGATCTCATCGCAATCATCGAAGAAACCAAACAGCTGATCATCAAGAAAACCATGTGTATCGGACAGGACACCAATTTTCATAGCCGGGTGTTCTTTTGGGCCGAATTTACTATTTTTGAACCATAGATAGGTACTATGGATGTTTTTTATCAACCAGATATTCAAAATGGTGAACTTTTGCTTGATCCCGCAGAAGCGAATCATTGTGTAGGTGTGATGCGTCATAAAACAGGCGACCGGATCAATATAATTGATGGCAGAGGCGGATATTACGAAGCTGAACTGTTAAATGAGGACCGCAAAGCCTGTCGTGTCAGGATCGTTTCACGCAAGGAGCATATTCCTCCAATTCCTTATAAATTGCATATTGCGATTGCCCCGCCCAAAAGTATGGACCGGTTTGAGTTTTTTGTGGAAAAGGCCACAGAGATTGGGGTGACAAGCATAACACCTGTAATTTGTCAGCGCTCTGAAAGAAGAAAACTACGCACAGACCGTGTTCAGAAAGTGGCAATCGCAGCGATCAAACAATCTGGGAAAGCCTATCTTCCCGAGATCAGGGAAATGGAGGCATTTCATCATTGGATATCCGGGGATCGTGCCGGTGCAAAATATATCGCACACTGCATGGACAGCGAACGAACTGAATTGTGGCATGTGCCGCATACTGAGGAGAATTGGATACTGATCGGACCTGAAGGGGATTTCACCGAAGCGGAGACTTCTGAAGCAATTTCATGTGGCTTTCAGCCAGTATCGCTTGGGCGACATACACTCAGAACCGAGACGGCAGGAATTGTAGTGTGCTCCTCGTTTTATGTAAAGATGCAATAATAAAAAAAACCGCCCGGGGGCGGTTTGTTGTTTTATACTTCTAATCTTTCCATTGTCTTTTTTACCAGATCAACCCCGGGATCGACCTCCAGAAGGTTCAGAAAGGCGGTGTAGTGCTCATCTTTCAGAATGTTTTCTTGATATGGAGTTAGAAGCATACCTGACGGTTTATTTAAGTCATCCACCAGATAAATAAGCGTAGAGGTTCCTGTCATAGGCAAACATTGGTTTGGTTTATCAAGATGATAACGCCAGTGTTTGCCCGATTATTGTATGCTATTTACAATTTATGAAGCAGTGCGCTTATGAGGCTGTCAGGATCAGGTTGCGTTCGGTAATCATTTTGCGCAAATTGATCAATGCATATCTCATTCTGCCCAGCGCAGTATTGATGCTTACGCCAGTATGATCGGCAATTTCCTTAAAGCTCAAGCCTCCAAAATGCCGCAGCAAGACTACCTCGCGCTGATCGTCAGGCAATTCGTTAATCAGTTTTCTCAGGTCCTTCCTGATCTGACTGCTCACCAGCAATTGCTCAATATTATCCTCTGCAAGCTTTTTGCTGTTAAAAAGATCCATTTCTGTATCGTCATTGGAGACCGAGTTCATCTGCTTTTCCTTCCTGAAATGATCGATGATCAGGTTGTGCGCAATGCGGATTACCCAGGAGAGAAATCTTCCATTGTCACGGTATTTCCCTCTCCTCAGTGACTGAATCACCTTAATAAAAGTCTCCTGGAACAGATCTTCTGCCAGGGATTGATTTTTTATGGTAAGCAGAATATAGGTGTAAACCTTTGTCCTGTGTCGATTTATCAACGTCTCAATACAAGTTTCATCACCATTGAGGAACGCTTGCACCAACTGCTGGTCGCTCAGTTTTTCTGTTTTCAAAGCTAATCTAGTATTGGTTCAGCGTACAGGTGTTTCGATAGGCTCTTTTTTTAATGATTACTTGTATATAATTTGCAAATAAGCGAAAAAATTTCTTTTTACAAAATGTATTACATTTGTTTCTCGTTTGTTTCTCTCTAATTGTTATTAAAATCAACAAATATTATGCCAACGATTTCTGATCAGGAAATTTTTGTTAAAGGAGCAAGGGTGCATAATCTGAAGAACATTGATGTTACCATCCCACGCGACCAGCTGGTAGTGGTTACAGGAGTTTCCGGGTCAGGAAAGTCTTCACTTGCATTTGATACTTTATATGCTGAGGGTCAACGTCGTTACGTTGAAAGCCTTTCTGCATATGCCCGTCAGTTCCTGGGAAGACTGGATAAGCCAGATGTGGATTATATTCACGGAATTCCTCCTGCAGTGGCCATCGAACAGAAAGTGAACACGAGGAATCCACGGTCCACCGTAGGTACTTCGACAGAGATATATGATTATCTGAAACTATTGTTTGCACGAATTGGAAGGACGATTTCACCTGTTTCCGGACACGAAGTGAAGAAACACAGCGTATCCGATGTCGTGGACAGTATCCTGGAATTTGAGGACGGAAAGAAGCTTGTAATACTGGCGACAGTATGCCTGCAGGCAGACAGGGATCTGAATTACCAGCTCGGCATACTTGCACAGCAGGGGATGACACGTGCCTTAAAGGGGAACAATATGATTGGCGTGGAAGAACTTGCCAGGGACGATGCTTTTCTTAGCAGTGGTATTGTCCAGCTGGTAATAGACCGCGTGATCGTTTCCCCGGATGAAGACAATATCAGTCGCATCGGTGATAGTGTTCAGACCGCTTTCCAGGTAGGACACGGTTATTGCAAGGTCTGGGATCCGGCGGAAGAAAAATCCCGGGATTTTTCGACAAGGTTCGAGCTTGATGGTATTACTTTCGAGGAGCCGACGGAACACCTGTTCAGTTTCAATAATCCGCTCGGGGCTTGTCCTGTTTGCGAGGGATATGGAATGGTAATCGGCATAGATGAAGACCTGGTTGTTCCCAATAAGGAAATTTCTGTGTATGATGATGCGATTGTATGCTGGAAAGGGGAAAAGATGAAGCGATGGAAAGAAAAGCTGGTCATGCACGCAGATGCATTTGATTTTCCCATTCACCAGCCCTATTACAAGCTCAGTGATGAACAGCGCATGCTATTATGGAGCGGGAACAGGTATTTTAAGGGATTAAACAAGTTTTTTGAACACCTTGAAAAGAAGAAATATAAAATCCAGTACCGGGTCATGTTATCCAGGTACAGGGGAAAAACCACCTGTTATGAATGCGGCGGTTCCAGGCTGCGCAAGGAGGCAATGTATGTAAAGATCCATGACAGGACCATTTCAGAACTGGTACAGATGCCGGTTTCCGCCTTACTCAGTTTTTTTGAACGTTTTAAACCTGATTCACATGAACAGGAGATCTCGGGCAGGTTGATTTCTGAGATCGGTTCCAGGCTTCGTTTTCTGAATAATGTGGGATTGACATACCTTACCCTGAACCGCCTTTCATCTACGCTATCCGGAGGAGAGAGTCAGCGGATTAACCTCGCCACCTCCTTAGGCAGCAGCCTGGTAGGCTCCTTGTATATCCTGGACGAGCCCAGTATTGGACTACACCCCCGTGATACCGGCAGGCTTATAGAGGTACTGAGGGAATTGAAGGAACTGGGAAATACGGTACTGGTTGTTGAACACGATGAAGAGATCATGAATGCTGCAGATATGATTATTGATATGGGCCCGGAAGCAGGGAGGCATGGTGGAGAATTAGTCTTCCAGGGCAATCACCAGGAGTTGCTGGCTGCACCGAAAGGACTAACGGCCGAATACCTGAATGGAACCCGTTCCATAGAATTGCCCCGGCAGCGACGTAAGTGGAACAATTACCTGGAAGTACTGGGATGCAGGGAGAACAACCTGAAGTCAGTGGATATCAAGGTGCCGTTACAGGTCATGACCGTAATTAGCGGGGTGAGCGGATCCGGAAAATCATCATTTGTAAAGGATATCTTTTTTCCTTTGCTGTCCCGGAAACTGAACGGTGCAGGTGAGAAGCCGGGCAAGCATGACCTGTTCCGGGGAGATATACACATGCTGGACCAGGTGGAGTTTGTGGATCAGAACCCAATAGGTAGATCATCCCGATCCAACCCGGTCACTTATCTGAAGGCATATGATGAAGTAAGAAAATTGTTTGCAGATCAGCAGGCATCCAAAAACCAGGGGTTCAAAGCTTCTCATTTTTCCTTCAATGTTGATGGTGGCCGATGCGAGGAGTGTAACGGGGAAGGTGAGATACTGGTGGAAATGCAATTCATGGCCGATGTCCACCTCGTTTGCGAACAATGTGGTGGAAAACGGTTTAAGGATGAGATTTTGGACGTTCGGTTTCAGGAAAAAAACATCTATGATGTACTGGATATGACTGTTAATGAGGCAATTGAATTTTTCGGAAAGGAGACCTCCGGATTCCCGTTAAAAATTGCCAGGAAGCTACAGCCATTGCAGGATGTCGGACTGGGTTATATCAAGCTGGGCCAGTCTTCGAGCACTCTGAGTGGAGGCGAAAGTCAGCGGGTGAAACTGGCGTATTTCCTGAGCAGGGAATCAAATGAATCGAAAGTTATTTTTATTTTTGATGAACCGACAACCGGGCTGCATTTTCACGACATATCCATGCTGCTTTCAGCTTTTAATGCTTTGATTTCCAATGGACATACGGTACTGATCATCGAACATAACCTGGAAGTGATCAAGTCGGCAGACTGGCTTATTGAGTTGGGACCGGGAGGTGGGGAAGAGGGTGGATCGGTCATTTTCACAGGTACACCCGAGGAGATCATTGCTGTCTCCGACTCACCTACAGGGAGCTATCTGAAACAAAAGATAAAATAAAAAGCCGGACATTGGCCCGGCTCATTTTGAGTAGAAATCGTTTTGGAAATCAGTCATCTTTGAACCCAAACATAATAGCCACACATCCTTCTGCGGGTTCTTCTATATTCCCATCTGCAACAGGTACCTTTACAACGATTTTAAGTTGCTGGCTTGATTCCAGGCGAAAGTCCCATTTCCATTCAAAATCTTCGTACCTGTTGTTGTAGAGAACCTTGCCATTGCTGTCAACAATCTTAAACTCAATATCACTCAGGTTGCCTGCTCCACATACCCCGATCCGGTAGTCAGTATCGGAATAAAAAGTCTTGTACAGTTCAGCTTCTTCGCCTTCAATCAAAAGCGCAGCATGGTAGTTGCCATCATGCTGATAGGGGGTCAGCCCGACTTTACATATTTTTTTTGCAAATTGCTTACATTGTGCATTTGCAGATGTTGGCAATGATACCAAAAGTGCAACAAGAGATACTAGAAGTATGCCTTTTCTCATCATGATATTACATTTAGGATATATAGCTGTTTCTTAAATCTGTTATTTTATTTACAAGCTCGTCAAAAACCGGTTTTGTAAGGTTGTGCGATGAACTTGATTTCAGAGTTGTTACGTTGGTCTCTGGGTCTACCACGGGAGTATTTTCTCCCAGTGTGATCTCGATTTTATCAAAGGTCGTCTTCAGGTTTTGAACATCTGCCAACACTTTACCTGCATCCGGATCATCTTCAGCTTCTTTCAACAGTTTAATCATGAAATCAACCGATAATTTCTGATCAATAATACGTTCAACAATCTTGTTGTTCTCGATAGGATCATTTCCCACCTGCTGCGTGGCAATATAAAGCCCTTCGACCCAGCCGCCGACGAGAATGATCGTGGCCGTGCTTTCAAGGCCGCGTTCCTTCAGATACGAACTGGAGTTCAATAATGTTTCAGAAATGATATCAATAATGATCTCCCTGTTATTGATATTGTCCTCAAGGCGCTGGATGGTTTCTTCATTGATCGCGTCAAGAATATTCAGTCCGTCAGCCATATTTTTTGCCGCCTCAATATAACTGAGCGTTGCCTGGGACTGGTCAAAAAGACTGGCATAGCTAAGGTCAGTCGTGTAGATCCCGAGGTTCAGTGCCATGTCAAGGTTGGTGATATATCCCGACTGATTTTGAATGGGATTTAACAGGCTTTCATCGTATGTAGCTCCGGCACTGTGTAGTATCTTTGCCGTTTCAATAGGTGAGGGCAAGGAATAGAAGATGCGTTTGGCAGTTTGCAATTTCTGCTGCGTTTCATCATCCATTACAGCCATGAATTCCTCCTCTTCAGCATTTCCATCACTGGCTTTTTTGGTTCCGGAATTGCAGCCGCTGACACCGGCAGCAAGGAATAAGGTAAGGAGCATCAAAACTTTTCCGGAATCTAGAAGATTTTTATTCATAGGGATTTGGTTTAGTTTTTCTGATCTAGGACTTCTTAGTGAAGTAAAATTAACACTTTTTTTTTAATTTCAAAAAGCAGTTAAGTGCCCTCAGACACCAATAAACACAATGGTTTCAGTAACAAAGGGATGGGAATGAAATGGGACACCTGTCTGTAATTATCTCATTATTTCACTCCGTCCGGCGGCACTGATGAAGAAAAAAAAACCACAGAAAATTTTCTGTGGTTATCAAAATCAATATGTTATATGATTCAATACGCCCTCGAGGTGATCAGCTCCCCATGCTCACTCCATGAATACCAGGTGCCGGTTCTTTTTCCATTTTCATAATGCATCTCTGCACGCCTGGTACCGTTGGAATCCCAGATAACCCATTTGCCGTGTTTTTGATCCTCCTTGTAATTGGCGATAGCTATAAGGTTTTCATTTTCATCATATTGCAACCATGTTCCGTCCAGCTTTCCCTGCTCGAAAGACCTTACCTCTGTTAATTTACCATTATCGGAAAGTAATTTGTACACACCATCCAGTGTCCCGGCATTCATTTCCTGGAACTGGCTCGCCAGCAGCGTCTGCTCCGGTTTTCCATTATTTACATCATTACTTGCAAGGATCTCATCGGTATTCTGCTGTGCATACAATGTTCCTGCCAGGAAGATTAATGCGATTGCGTATAGTGTTTTCATGACAGTATCATGTTTAGTGTACCTGTGTTAACGTCAAAGTTAAGAAAAAGTTAACAAATCTTTGTAACTTCCAATGTTAAATTTTTAAATATTTTTATAAATATCAGAAATACAATTAAATACAACTTAACATTAACTTAACATTCAGCCTTTGTTCCGGGCGATTTTAGATTTATTTATTGCGCGGTTGTGAGCGGTCTTTACGCGCTTGTGTGTGATAGTACTTGCAGACATGGGTCAGTCCACAGGAGGCGCACTTTGGTTTCCTGGCAAGACAGACATACCTTCCATGGAGTATGAGCCAGTGATGTGCTTTGTGAACCAGTTCTTCAGGAATGTATTTGAGCAGTTGTAATTCAGTATCAAGGGGAGTTTTCGATCCGGTGGTTAATCCTATCCTGGCAGCTACCCTGAAAACATGGGTATCCACTGCCATTGCCGGTTGCTGATATGCCACCGAAAGAATCACATTGGCTGTTTTTCTTCCGACCCCCGGGAGTTTCCGGAGGTCTTCCAGGTTGTCGGGAACGGATCCGGAAAATTCACTGACAAGCGTCCGCGCCATTCCCACAAGATGCTTTGCCTTGTTGTTGGGATAGGAACAGCTTTTGATATATTCATATACCTCTTCAGGTTCGTGGTTCGCCAGGATATCTGCACTAGGAAACTTTTTGAAGAAGGTATTTGTGATGATGTTCACACGTTTATCTGTGCATTGGGCAGAAAGGATCACTGCTACAATCAATTCATATGTGTCCCGGTATTCCAGTTCTGTCTCAGCAATGGGCATATGTGTTTCGAAATAGCCGATCACCTCCTCATATAATTGTGCTTTTCTCATTTCTTCAGCCGTCCTTCCCGTAAATTAGAAAACAGTGTGTTCAATTGAACTTTAATATATATCTATAACAAAGATGTCTAATAAATTTAAGAAATGAATAAAAAAACACTGTCATTGCTTATAATCTTTGTATTTATAAATATTTATAACTAGGTTTGCAGCAGAATACAATGAAGACAACTTTCGGTGCATATTATTTCTATTTTTTTGATCTCAGGTAATGTGGTCGGGATAGATTTATGGATGTACCCGGCGCATGCGTCGGGTATTTTTGTTTACGGACTTTTTTGCCGGAATTATTGTCATTCATAAAGATGTATAATAATTTTGATGCTAATTTGAACAGGCATGAAACCCTCATCATTGGGCATGGTAATCTCAGCGGAGCAATGACAAAAGTGCGTGTATATATTGCGCGAAGTGCAAGGAGAAGTGATGAAGATTACACATAGCATAATAATTTTTAAAGGTATTGACTCCGTCGAGCTCCACTGCGTTCCGGTTCGTGAGCTCACTGCGTTCG
>CAZPTO010000002.1:0-24958 GCA_964589155.1 uncultured Bacteroidaceae bacterium
ATTACTGCCACGAATTCCTTGCTCCTGTGGGAGATTTCCATTACTGACAATCCCATTCCGGCGAAATCAAGGATTGCTTCAGAAGTCTGCTTGATCGTGTATTCTGAGAGAATGGAGGGTCCTGCATAAAAATTGTGCTTCATCATCTGATTTGATTTAAAATTATATCGTTATTTTAATAACAGTAAAGATAGTTATTCATAAAATCATCACAAAAACAATTGATTTTAATTATAAACTAAAAGTTAACAACAGAATCTGTATTCAATTAGTCAATCAGCGTGATACTTTCCTTTCTGAACACAGGGATCATTTTTGTCCTGTCTGTTTCGTGACAATATGCTATGACATCGTCAAGTCCGTTTTTCTTAAGCCTGTGGCGTTGTGCTACCTTTTCGATGTATTCCATCATATTGTTCCTGGCTACATCATACAGGTCCATGGCGCCATGTGCCGAATCGCAGATGGTGGTGAACCGGTCATCGGCCAGCACAAGTTCAGCGAGGGCGCCAGCAAAAAGGGTATCCTCCAGGTTGAACTTGTTCTTCCAACCTGCACACAAAATCAGCAGATCCCGGTTGCATGACCTGATATAATCTGCCAGTGCCCCGATGTTAAGATATGCACCGATCAGTACTTCATGTCCGCTGGAAGCCAGGTGGATCGCCCGTGTACCATTCGTTGTGGAATAGACAATTTCCTTCCCATGTACGCGGTCAGCACTGAAATTGTAGGGTGAATTACCGAAATCGGCAAAATCCCGGACAATTCCGTCCCGTTCAGCAGCCACCATGTAACCCTGTTCTTTATAAGATTTTGCTTCCTCCAGGGTACCAACCGGAATCAGCTTTTCCACCCCGTTCATAAAGGCAGTCACAATAGCAGAACTGGCCCGCAGGATATCAGTAACCACTACAATTGCATCCTTATTTTCATAGTCTGCATACAACGCAGGACTGAAACACACTTCGACATGATTCATCATTCGATTGCTTACGCTGGTTTATAAAATGGGGGTTTTACTACTGTTGCCGGGATGTGTTTTTTTCTAATCTCAATGTAAATTGGGGTGTCTGCTTTATGGAAAGGCACCTGTACATATCCCATCCCGATTGATTTACCGGTAAGCGGTGACATGGTTCCCGAGGTAACGCGACCGATCCTGGCGCCTTCTTCACTGAGAATTGGATAATCCTTACGTGCGATGCCCCTTTCCTTCAGCTCGAATCCAACAAGTCGCCGCGCAGGTCCCTGCTCCTTTTGCTGCTGCAGAAATGCCCTGTCAATAAAGTTATTTCCTTCAGTAAATTTCGTGATCCATCCCAGTCCTGCCTCGATGGGCGAGGTGGTATCGTCGATATCATTGCCATACAGGCAGAATCCCATTTCAAGCCTGAGGGTATCCCTTGCGGCCAGACCGGCAGGCTGCAGATCAAATTCCGCACCTGCTTCCAGGATGGCATCCATGAGTTCCGGACCATCCTCATTTTTAAAATAGATCTCAAAACCACCCGAACCAGTATACCCGGTATTACTTATCAACACATTGCTTTTCCCTGCCATTTCCCCGAACACAAAAGAATAATAGGGAATTGCGCCCAGGTCTACGGGGGTGATCTTCTGTAGCAAAGCTGTTGCTTCCGGTCCCTGGATCGCCAGCTGACTGGTGCTGTCAGAGGCATTCTCAAGTACAGCTCCCTGATCGTTCTGTGCAATCACCCAGTTCCAGTCTTTTTCGATATTGGATGCGTTGACAACCATGAGGTATTTTTCTGCATGCACGCGGTAAACAAGCAGATCATCAACGATCCCACCCTTCCCATTGGGAAAACATGAATACTGGACCTTCCCATCCGTAAGCCTGCTCAGATCATTCGAAGTGAGCCGCTGTACAAATGCAGCAGCTTTTTCACCTGTTGCCCAGATCTCACCCATATGAGATACGTCGAACAAGCCCGCTTTGGTTCGTACATGAATATGCTCATTCTTAACTCCTGAAAATTCCACCGGCATTTCAAATCCGGCAAATGGCACAAGCCTGCCGCCCATTTTTTTATGGGTCTCGTGGAAAACTGTTTTCTTCACCCGTTTTTTTATTTAAAAACCTGAATTTCTGAATGTTATGCAAATATGAACAATCTCCTGTTCCCTCCTCATACCAGGATGGAACGTCCTGTTGTTTTCTTAAGCAAAAGTAGTATTTTCTGTAAGGTTTCCAGTTGTTTAATAGCAGGGATTACCGGAATTATGGTTTCTTCAGAATTTTGAAGTCGGAAAGAAGTCCCTGAATCTAACGTCCAGCATAATATATATATTTTACTATATATATAAATATATATATTAATATATATTAAAATATATATTTCATCTCCAGGGGAAATGTTCAACAAAACATGTAATATCGCATGCTACTTCTCCAGCACCTTAAATTCCACCCGCCTGTTCATCTCGCGTCCTTCGGGTGTGTCATTATCCGCTACAGGCTGCGTGTCGGCATATCCCTTGTATTCAAGGCGACTTTCCGAGATTCCTCTATCAACAATGTATTGCACAACAGCCCTGGCCCTGGCCTCTGAAAGCCGGGAATTGATGCGCAGAGATCCTGTATTATCCGTATGACCGGAGATTTCAAGTCGCACAGACTTGTTATTTTCGAGGAAGCGCACCACCTGGTCGAGTGATTCATATGAATTCGGGGTCAGCACAGATTTACCGGTTTCAAAATAGATGTTATCAAGTACGACTTTTGTGCCCACCTCAATTTTCTGCAGGTAGAAGTTCCTTTCTGCCGGCTCATCCGGGTTCAACCCTGAAAGGTCAAGAATATCCAGGTAATAAAGGTACCCGGTTGCATTGATCTCCACACCATATATACCGGGTTCCGGGATCCTTGCCCTGTAGAATCCATCGGTTCCTGTCATTGCTCTTGCGACAATTTCACCGGTTTCAGGATTCATAAAGCTCAGTCCGGCCATGATGGTGGTATCGGCACCCATGAGGGTATCCTTCACCTGTCCTGAAAGGATCAGCGTGGTGTCAACGGTCACCAGGTCAGGATAGGTCAGGAAGAGATCTTTCTCGATAAGATTCAGTCCTGCGATCAGGCTGTCACTTGTGCGGGTCAGCACCTGCTTTTCAGATCCCAGGTAAATCACCTTATAGATATCCTTGCCACCAAGACCATTTTCCCGCTGGGTTGCATAGAATCCATAAAAACCTGCCGTATCGGTAACATAAAAGACTTCATCATCGGGAGTATTGATCGGATAACCGATATTTTCGGGTGCTCCCCAGCGCCCGTCCTCGCCCAGTTCCGAACGGAATACATCGAACCCTCCCATGGAATTGTGACCTTTGGAGGCGAAATACATGACCTGTCCATCATTAGTAAGGTAAACTCCTTCTTCATCATAGACAGTATTGATCAATCCGCTGAGGTTCTCCGGCTCCCCCCATTTCCCTTTTTCATTCTTCCGGACCAGCAGGATATCTTTCCCTCCGTTCGTGTATTCGGGATTGGCAGAAACAAAATAGAGCACCTCACCGTCCGGTGACATTGCCACTGTTGTTTCCTCCGCATCACTCTCAATTTTTTTTGTCAGCCGTTTTGGCCGCTTCCATTTTCCCTTACCGGGCTTATATTCTGCTGCCAGGATATTCCCTCCATCCTCTTCGCCAAGGTACATGAAGAGCATGTTGCCATTGGGTCCAACCCCAACGATGGCATTGTTTCCCCTGGCCTTAAAGGGTTTGCCGGGAGCATAGGCATCCAGGAATTCTTTGCCATTTTCCACGGGACTGATGAAAATATTTTCGTAATATTTATTATCGAGATCGCTTCTTCGCGGTTTTTTACCATAAGGTCGCCTGCTGGTCAAAAACAATGCCGTATCGTTATAGGCAAAACGGGGATTATAGTCATCATACTGGGAGTTGACTGTCCCGCCAAGATTCTGGATGATCACCCTGCGTGGATTGGCAGAAAGGTTTTTGCCATATTCACATTCCATGATCAGCTTGTCGATTCGGTTGGTTTCCTTTACGATATCCTCCCCGGGCACGAGGTCCTGTTTGTACTCCATATAATACTGCCTGGCCTTGTCGAATTTCTCCGCCAGGTGGTAGGCCCGGCCAATCATATACTTGATGTCACCGGTAATCTCCGGATCTGCATCAAATGCAGCCAGGAAATAGTCGATCGCATCGAATTTATCATCGCCATACAGGTAACAGACCCCGATCCTGTAGTTCAATCCCGGGTGTTCGCTGTTGAACTGGTGTGCAAAAAGATAATGGTCACGGGCAATGCTATAGGTCCCTGCCCCTTCTTCATAATATTTATCTCCCTCTCGGATACTTTTCCACGCCTCTTTGAACCCTTCGGTCTGTTCTGCTCCTTTCCTGAAATCCTTTTTCCGGATCTCAACGGTTTCCTGCCCCTGCAGCCCGGTAAAAAAAAGTGAAATAATTATGAATAGACTGATGCATCTACTATTCATGGTGCTTGGTATTTTTTTTATTTACATTCTTTTAAGTATCCCGCTGCTTCCTCCTGTCCCAGCTCGAGGGCGATGTTCCAGTCCTCGCATGCCCCCACAAGGTCGCCCTGCATTTCCCTGATCAGTCCCCGGTTCAGGTAAAGTTCCCCGGTTTGGGAATGTTCCAGTATCACCTCATCAAGTAATGATAAGGCCTCATCCAGGTTGTCCTGCCGGGCCAGTGCGCTGGAAGCATTCAATTGTGCCTCTGCATAATCCGGCCGGTATTCCAGCGCTTGATTGAAATCCAGCAATGCTGAATCAAGATTGCCAAGCTGGAAATTGGCATAACCACGGTTATTATAGGCCAGGTAAAGACCCGGTGCCTGTTCGATCGCCCTGCTAAAATCCCCGATCGCACCCTGGTAATCCCCGAGGGTCATTTTAACCGCCCCCATATTATTATAGGCCAGGGGAAATTCAGGTTTGTAATTTACAGCTGCTTTATAATCATACAATGCCCCCAGGTGGTCGCCCATCCTCCGCTTGATTCCTGCGCGGTCGTGATAGGCCAGTGCATAATCGTCCTTCAGATTGATTGCCCTGTTGAAATGCAGCAGGGCCTGGTCATCGTTGCCCTTCAACAGGTCGCTCAGGCCGAGGCAGTAATAGGCTTCTGCCACCTGAAACCCATTTTCCAGCGCCATGCGCAGGTGCGTTTCTGCCATACCAGTGGTGTCCTGACCAAACATCAGGTAACCCAGGTAAAAATAGGCTTCCCCGGGTTCCTTTCCGAACCTGACAGCCAGCTCAAGGTCGGCCAGGGCCTCCTCTGCTTTCCCCAGTTCAGCCTTTACCCTGCCCCTCTGCAGGTAGGCCTTTGCATAGGTAGAATCCAGTGCCAGGCACTGATCAAAGGAATTGACCGCCTCAAAATAATCCCGGGATGTTAACTGCTCAACACCTGTATTATAATGCCGCTTCATCTGCCTTTGTTCTTTAACAGAAAGCTGGGCTTCGGCCGTATAGGCCATCAAAAGAATTAAAATAAGGATTGTTGTTTTGCTTCTCATGGGGACCAAAATTTCAAATTAGATTCATGCCGGGCAATCATCATCAATATTTCGCTGCCGGACATCAAATGAACAGCAATTGTCAAATGCCGTCTCCTTGACTGACCAAAATTTCCTCAAAATGGTTTCATTTCTAAAAATAAAAAAATAAATTTAGACTTTAATAGTTAGTTATCAACCATCAATTTCTAAGGGAAACACACATGATAACAGATCTCTCTTACCTGCAGTCCATGTCGGCAAATGATTCTGATTTTATTCAGGAAATGGTAGATATCTTTCGTGAACAAATTGGTGAATATTCTTCAGAGATGCCAAGGCTGCTGAACGCATCCGATTATCAAAACCTCTCCAGGGTAGCACACAAGGCTAAATCATCTGTTGCCGTGATGGGAATGACTGCAGAAGCAGACCTGCTCAAAGAACTGGAATTAAAATCGCATGACGCTGTTGATACACATTCTTATAAGGAAATGATCGACCACTTCATTGAAAGATCAGCGCTTGCGTTGAATGAACTGGATGAGTATTTATCAAAGCAGGCATGACATGATCAAAGTTGAAGAAGACAATGGGATACTTGTGGCAGCATTTAGCGATGAGGATCGATTCAATGCACTTATCACTGAACCTGTAAAAGAAAAGCTGCTTCCTTATTTCAGTAAACCCAATACAAAGCTTGCCTTCAATCTTGAAGGGATCAAATTCATCGACAGCTCTGGGTTCAGCGTCTTCCTGTCCCTGCTGAAGGCAGCAAATAATAATTACGGTCAGCTCAAGATCTGCAACGTCCACCCCGAGGTGAAAGAACTATTCAAGGTACTTCAATTGCATAATGTTTTTGAGTTGTACGATTCACTCGGAGACTGCATTGAAAATTTTTAATGATTTCTTGAATTTATCACCTTTTTCTGCCTATTTTTAGAAAAAATTCGAAAACCATGAAAAAAATTCTGACTGTAGCGGCGATTTTTGCTGTATTTTTTGGCTGTAATACTGAAAATGGGCAAGTCAATGACACGGATGTCAAGAAAGTGAACATTTCCACAATTGAGGCTTCGGCCAGTGAACTAGAGGACCAGACTGTACAAGTTACCGGTATGGTACTGCACGTGTGTAAACACGGTGGACAGAAGATGTTCCTCACGAACGACTCTACCGAAGCAAGCTTATTGGTAAGGGTGGGTCCAAGAATTCCCGAATTTGATGTAACACTGGAAGGTAGTAATGTTGAAGTGACAGGGAAGCTGGTGGTATCTGTTGTCAGCAATACAGAAGAAGCGCATGACGGGGAGGATCATCAAGCAGTTGCATCATCCGAACCTGCAGATTGCCCCGCCGAAGAGGCATTGAAAGCAGCTGGTGAAGGAGAAGAGTGCACCACCACCATCACCTACCATATAGAGGCATCATCTTTTAAAGAGATCATTTAGATCTGTCAATCTGTTTTATTCTCAACCTTATGAAGTGGCGTAAATGGAACCGGTGGCTCCACCGGAAGTTGGGGTATTTATTTTTTGGAATGGCAATTATTTACGGGGCGTCCGGTATTGCACTGAATCATCATATCGCCAGGCACTGGAATCCTTCAATGGTGGAAAGGTCTGAGCAGGTCCAGGGGGTCACTCCGGTTGCACGCGAAGAGGTCACAAAAGAATATGTGATGGAACTCCTGGAGCGGACAGGAGAAAAGGACCATTACAAACAGTATTATTTTCCCAATGACACTTCCCTGATGATCTACCTGGACAAGGGCCATATAACGGTCAACCTCCAATCGGGGGAATCCCGCCTGCTTAAGATCCGCAACAGAAAAGTATTCAGGGAAATGAATTTCCTGCATTATAACAAGCCCAAGCAGTTGTGGACCTATTTTGCAGACCTTTTTGGGCTTTCCATGATCATCCTGGCCATCACGGGGATCATCATGGTCAGGGGAAAAAAAGGGATCGGAGGACAGGGTGCAATTTTGTTGGGCATTGGAATCATTGTCCCACTGATCTTCCTGCTGTTCTATCTCTGGGTATGACCTGGCTGCAGGTCGATCTGTGAATGGAACTGAACTGCCTCCGGGCATGACCTGGCTGCAGGTCGATCTTATTATATAAATTTACTATCTTCGGAGGACGCAGTTTTCTTACTGCGCTTTTAAAACAATATCATCATGAGTGAAAAGATACTCAAGGCGTTGATGCAATTGTTTGCGATCATAGCACGACCCGAAAGTTCTGTCGACGAGCGGAGGGCGATCGTTAAGTCCTTTCTAATCAAACAGCTCAATAAAGAACTTGCGGAAGAGTTCCTGAATATCTATGATGATTTTGTAAAGAAGTTTGCTGAAGAAGATGAAAAAAAATCTCAAAAAGCAAGCCGCATTCTGGCCAGGAGATCAGTCAGGGTTTTGAAAATCTGTACAAATATCAACGAAGAGCTTGCCCAGCAGCAGAAGGTGGTGTTCCTGGTCCAGCTGCTGGAATTCATCAAATCAGATGCAGCGACTGCAACGGGCCAGGAAATGGAATTCATCACCACAGTAGCTGACACATTCAATATCGGCAAAGATGAATATGAAGCCCTCCGGGAATTTGTTCTGAACGATAAAAAACTTGCATCCTCTCCACATTTCCTGTTTATAGATAACACCGAGCACGGGAGAGACCTTCCCAGTGGAGCAAAACACATCAGGCGAAAAAACATATCCGGTCAGGTCAGGGTGCTGCGCATCCTGTCCACGAACCTCTATTTTGTAAAGTACGTCGGCCATTCTGAAGTATATATCAATGGCCAGCTGCTGGAACAATTCAAGACCTATCCACTCAACACCGGTGCATCGATCAGGAACCAGCTGATCATACCTATTTATTACAGCGATATCGTCAGTTCGTTCGTCGAGGACCGTCTGAAGTCCAGGATCGTATTTAAAGCAGAACACATTACCTACACATTCCCCAATGGCACTGTCGGGTTACACGACATCAGTTTTACTGAAACCACGGGCAGGCTCGTTGGCATTATGGGGGCAAGTGGCGCTGGTAAATCAACACTGCTGAACGTGCTCAACGGCTCCAGCGAGCCCACCAGCGGAAAGGTACTCATCAACGGCCTGGACATTAACAGCGAAGACCCTGCGGTAGAGGGCATCATCGGTTTTGTGTCGCAGGATGACCTGTTGATCGAGGAACTGTCTGTATACCAGAACCTCTATTACAATGCCAAGCTCTGTTTCGATCAATACTCGGAAGAGGAGCTGGAGCATACCGTTGTTGGTGTACTTAAAAACCTGGGGCTGTATGAGATCCGTGATATCCAGGTCGGGTCACCCCTGAATAAAAAAATCAGTGGCGGACAACGAAAAAGGCTGAACATTGCCCTGGAACTGATCCGTGAGCCTGGCGTCCTGTTTCTCGATGAACCCACCTCGGGACTTTCCAGCAGGGATTCAGAAAACATTCTTGACCTGCTCAAAGAATTGTCGCTTAAAGGGAAACTGGTTTTTGTCGTGATCCACCAGCCTTCTTCCGACATCTTTAAGATGTTCGACCGGCTGTTGATCCTCGACACAGGGGGCTATCTTATCTACAATGGAAATCCCATTGATTCGATCCAATATTTCAAGACCAGGGTACAGCATGCAGACTGGAACGAAAGTGAATGTCCCGAATGCGGAAATGTGAATCCTGAACAGGTTTTCAATATTGTTGAAACAAGTGTGCTTGATGAATATGGAAAGGTCACACACACCAGGAAAATATCCCCCTTGCAGTGGAGTGAATACTTCAGGGAAGAATACCGGGAATCTGATCAGCCCACCGCTTCCCGGGAAGACCTTCCGGATATATCCTTCAAGACCCCTTCACGGTTCCGGCAATTCATGGTGTTTCTCAAACGTGATATCCTCAAAAAGATCAGTGACACCCAGTACATGGTGATCAATTTCCTGGAGGCGCCACTCCTGGCATTCCTGCTTGCCTTCATTGTGAAATATTACAGTGTAAGTGTTACCAACAAGTTCGACTATACGCTGTCTGAAAACAGCAACCTCCCCGTCTACATATTTATGTCGGTGATCGTGGCCATTTTCATGGGATTGTCGGTCAGTGCCGAAGAGATCATCAAGGACCGTAAGATCCTCAAGCGGGAGGCCTTCCTGAACCTGAGCTGGTCGGGATACCTGCTCTCTAAAGTGGCTGTGCAACTGATACTTTCGGCGATACAGGCCGCCGCATTCGTATTGATCGGCAACAGTATTATGGAGATCAGGGGAATGTATTTTGAATACTGGATCGTGCTGTTCTCAGCCTGGGCTGCCGCGAATGTCATGGGACTATTGATCTCTGACAGTTTTAAGACAGTTGTGACCATTTATATCCTGATCCCATTCCTTGTCATTCCCCAGATCATCCTGAGCGGAATAATCGTTAAATTCGAAAACCTGAATCCCAGTATCTCGGCTCCTGACCGGATTCCCGTCTACGGGGAGATCATCACAGCCAGGTGGGCCTATGAAGCATTGGCCACTTACCAGTTTAAAGAGAATGAATACCAGAAGCACTTCTACATTGCTGAAAAGAAAAAGAGTGTCGCAGGCTTCATGTCCAGCTACCTGCTTCAAAACCTGGAAAATAAATTGACCGAAGTCACTGAACAATACCAGGATCCGGGCAAAGCGGACCGCGTTAAAGACCATCTCTCACTTATCAGGAATGAGCTGCAAAAAGAGTACAATGACAGGCTGGTGTTCGCAACCTATGCTGAAGAGATTCCCACATGGAAGATGCAAAATATATCGCACCTGGTACCCGGTAAGCTTACCGATTCACTGCTGAATCATACAATGGAATACATACAGGCACTGTCAGCGGCCTATACGGACGTCTACAGGCGTGCTTTCAGGGAAAGCAACGAGATCAAGCAGGAGTTTGATCTTGAAAAATTGCAGGAGTTAAAACGCAATCATCACAATACCAGCCTGGAAGAATTTGTAACCAACAAAAATGAATTTGAAAAAATCGTTGAATATAACGGTAAGCTGATCCAGAAGACCGACCCGATCTACAATGATCCCCGTTCACCATTCATCAAGGCACATTTCTATGCCCCGCGAAAAATGGTATTCGGCACTTTTATGCCCACGATCTGGGTAAATGTCATCGTGATCTGGTTCATGACCATTGTTCTTTATATGCTCTTATACTACAGGGTGCTGAAGAGGCTCCTTGATTTCTTTGAGCATTTCTCATGGAAAAAAAAACCACCCCAGGGTAAATGAGGTGGTTGCATAAAATTGTTTGGTTCACCAGCGTTATTCTACGATCTCAATCATTTTAAAGGGAACCCGGATAATTGATTCATAGTCCTCTCCTGCTTCCAGCATATCCTCGTCATCCTCTTCATAATGCCAGTTAATGATCACCTCATTTTTACCTTTATGAATGGCTTCAAGTTTTTTAAAAACATCAAGGATACATTTTGAAGAGCTCGTATTAAAATATTCAAGCTGCACATTTACCTGGGTCAGATCAAGAGGCGTGGCACTGTAATCATCCAACCACTCAACCAGCGGCTTGTAGAATTCAATTGAATTCTCAGGAATTGAACGGCCCTTGATCTCGATCACACCCTCCGTTGCATCAAACTTCACCGTTGGCGTCTTGGCTGTTCCTTCAATCAACAATGGTTCCATAGTTCGTATTTTATAAATTTACTATCTGTTTCAAAAATCAATATAAACATCCAGGTTAAAAAAGGCATAATCGTCATTATAATCATTGAAGTTATAATCCAGACGATTGCCGGTTTTCCTTGCAATATCCACCAGGCCAAGCCCTCCGCCTCCTTTTTCTGAAAGCCGCTGGTGGTTGAGGATAAACTTGTACATATCCTTAAGTTCCTCGGCATTCATTGAGTTGATCTTATCGATTTTTCCCTTGAGCTGGGGCATTTTTTCTGATTCAATAAAATTACCTGTGGATATCTTGTACTGGGATTCTTTTCGTGAGACGACCAGTATACCAAACTTCTCATCAAAATCCTTCCTGATCTCCGGTGGCAGTATGTCTATGTGATGATAAAGATTCTGAAGACTTTCCACCAGCACGTTGTAAACTTTTTTGCGGATCTTGGAAGTTTCACTGTAATCGTCCATACGAGCTTCAACGACTTCAAGCACATTGCTGATCAACTCACTGGTAACGTTACCTTTATAGGCAATCAGTACTTCGTTGCTGTTTAGTTTTGAGTAGTACTCGTTTACATCAAAGCTCATTGAAGCTTTTTTTGTTTACAGGTAATGTAATCTCTTTCTTGTCGCTCAGCAAATATAAAAAAAATAATTGCTTCACAAAACCACTGCAAGTAGCTCCTTCCTATTCAGCTATTGCTGATATTGTGTACTAAATATAGGTAAAATTATATGTCCTGCATAAATAATGCATACAATTTCAATATTTTTCAGCGAACTGGGTATTTTTTAGGATGAACAGGCCTTGTTCAACCTCATTCAGGTCGATACAAACGATTTTCGCGTTCCGCTGAAAAGTTTGTATTTCATGAATTTCCCTTCCAGCCCGGCATTATGGAGCGGAATCTTCTTATCCGGTTTTAGCCCGATAAACCGGAAAGCATCGAGGCTGGCCGAATATATCCAGGCTTCTGAACCGGGAAAACGATGTTTCAGTGTTGTACCAATCCCACTGTACAGTGCCTCTATATCCTCCACTTCTATGCGTTCTCCATAGGGTGGATTCATAATCACCAATGAGGGATCCGCAATTTTTTCCCGGGTAAGGAAGTTTTCTTTTGTTACTTCAACAGCATCACCAAGCCCTGCCACTCTGATATTGTTTTTCGCCATTCTTACAGCTTCAGGATCAATATCAGATGCGGTGATGGGATGTGCAGGAATGTTTTTACCAGGCAGTGACTCGATCAATCTTTCGAACAGCACCGGATCGAAATCGGGCCAATGCTGAAATGAATAATTCCTTCCCATGGCGCCCGGGTATACTCCCGATGCGATCATCGCAGCTTCGATTGCGATGGTTCCCGATCCGCACATGGGATTCCTGAGTGGTCGTTCACCCTTGTAACCGGTCATCATTACCATTCCGGCGGCCAGGACTTCACTGAGGGATGCCGGGTGTGCAAATTTCCTGTATCCTCTCCTGTGCAGCGAATCCCCGGAACTGTCAAGTGAAATGGTAAAAAAGGTTTCCTGTACGTGGACATTGATCCTGATATCCGCTCCCTTGAGATCGACGGAAGGACGCAGGGATGTGTTCTCCCGGAACTGATCTGCGATGGCATCCTTGATCTTCAGTTCCACATAATGATTGTTACGGAAAACTTTTGAAAAAGTAACGGCATCCACTGCAAAGGAGTGTTTATAGCTCATATAATCCGACCAATCAATCTCCCTGATCTTCCGGTAGAGCTTCTCTTCATTGAAGGCCTTAAAACGTGCGATCGGTTTCAGTATCCTCAGCGCGGTACGTGCACAATAGTTTGCTTTGTACATCATGGAATTGGAACCACTGAAATCCACACCCCGGTTCACGGGACGGATATCCTCTGCTCCGATTTCCTTTAGTTCGCCTGCAAGGATCTGTTCAAATCCTTTCAATGTTTTTGCATGGTATGGACTGCTCACAATAGTTATGTATTGATGTATGCTTTTACTGCAAAGATAGCGTTATTGATCCGTTCTTCGCCCCTGCCCCTGATGATCCTGTATGGAAGTCCGAATGCCTCCAGCGTGGATTTGTATTTTTTATATAACCGATCACGCATGGGTCCCCCGTTTTCCCTGAGCGGATCAGGTTCCCAGGGAATGTCGGGATAACACAACAGGTACAGGTCGACGCTGCTTTCGCGAAGTGCATCATCGATCCACGCATACGAAGTATCGTAGACCACTTCCAGCCAGATCTTGGTAATGATCAGCCATGTATCAAAAAAAACAGGACTTTCGGTATGCGCGTATTTATGGAACTGTGCAACCTGTACGCGTGCTATTTCAAGTACATCTGATTCAGTGTAGGGACGGTTGAGTTTGGCGATGTGTTCGCGCGCATATTCTCCGACGCAAACACCACTGAAATGGCCGGCCAGATGATCAGCCAGCAGACTTTTTCCCGTTGATTCCGGGCCTGTAAGTATGAATCTGTTCACGCGTATATATATTATTTAAGTCTCAAGATATAATCAGTGTCTGTCCACGTTGACTGTATTGACAGATTCTAATTAGTTAAAAATATCTTTTTTCTCCAGGTGACCGGTTGTCTTTCAGCTATTCTTTTTGGTCCGTTTCCATTCCAGGTACCCCACAACTGCCATGGTCGTATAAACGAGGAACAGGAATGCGGTGGGGTACAATCCCCTGTATATATATAGTCCCATTGAAAGCAGATCGACAAATATCCACAGGATCCAGTGCTCCAGTATCTTTTTAGTGAGCATCCAGGTTGCCACGATACTACCGGCTGTTGTTAATGCGTCCCACCAGGGAATAGGTGAATCGGTGTAACGGTCCAGCAGGTAACCGATGAGAAAAAAGATGCCCACCATCACCAGGAGCAGGATCATCGCCTGGGTTCTGCCGACAGATTTGACCGGAAGCTCCTGCTTTTCATGCCTGGCCGCACCGGACCAGTTGATCCAACCATAGATGCTGATCACAAAATAATAGGCGTTTAGCCCCATGTCGGCATAAAACTTGGACTCAAAAAATACGATCATGTACATGACCGCGCTCAGGATTCCGACCGGCCACAGCAGGATGTTCTGCCTGATACTCAGCACCAGGTAGATGATGCTCAGCAGCACGCCCAATACTTCAACATAATGCTGCGCGAGCCAATCGGTCATGATCCAGTTGTTCTCAGAGCTTATCTGTATAAAAATGAGGCTTTTCGAGCACCTGGCGTGCTTTCTGGAAAATGGGATCGGATTCATTGAAGATCTGGTAGAACTCCCTTGTATCCCAAAGATCTCTTGCCACGTAGGCTTTGATCAAGAGTTCGATCTGGTCCCTTGAACGTTCATATTCCTCCTCGTTATAGGTCACCCCTTCCTGCTCCGCAAAGGAGATGAGTTCCTCCAGCAGTCCTGAGGCATCAAATGTGGATTTAAATTTGTCGAAATTCCTGTATTTGCGCTCCAGTCCGGGCCGTTCCTCATCGACATAGGTCAGTATGAACCTGTTGAATACTCCATTTCTGAATAAATTGCCCAGGTAATCTGTATTGGATGAGGTATCGATGGGCACAAAATAATCGGGCATGATCCCGCCGCCACCATATACAGTGCGCCCCTGCACGAGGGTTTCAAATTTCTCTGATTCCGGGAACAGGATGCTATCGGAACTATTCAGTTCACCTGAATTATACCTGTTGATAATATCCATGGCATAATCTTCATACCCCTCATCGTAAGGCTTTTGTATCAATCTGCCGGTAGGCGTATAATACCTGGCAATTGTAAGGCGCATCTCTGAACCGTCGTTCAGCCTGAAAGGTTGCTGAACAAGTCCTTTCCCGAAGCTTCTTCTTCCCACCAGGACACCCCGGTCCCATTCCTGCACGGCACCACTCACGATCTCGCTTGCAGATGCAGAAGTTTCGTCAATCATGATCACCAATTTTCCTTCTTCAAACAGTCCTTTTGCAGAGGCCTTGTAGTCACGCCGTGGCATTTTATCACCTTGTGTATAAACAATCCGTCGTCCGCTTTCCAGGAACTGATCGGCCAGTTCGATGGCAATCCGGAGATATCCTCCCCCATTCCCACTCAGATCGAGGATCAGGCTTTCCATCCCCTCTTTTTGCAGTTCCTTCAGGGCGTCCTTGAACTCTTCCGCCGTGGTTTGTGAGAACCGGGAGAGCTTAATATACCCGATCTCGTCTTCCACCATATAGGCTGCATCCAGGCTGACCACCGGGATCTTATCCCGGACAATTGTAAACTCCAGTTCTTTGTCGACAGATTTCCTGTATACCATCACATCCACTTCCGTACCCTTCTTGCCTTTGAGTCTTTTCTGCACACCGGATGTGGAGATGCCGATCCCGGCGACATTTTCATCATTAACTTCTATGATACGGTCACCAGCCATGATACCGACCCTTTCGGAAGGTCCTCCCTGGATGGTTCCCACGACAAATATGGTATCCTCGAGTATATTGAATGATACTCCGATTCCTTCAAACTCACCGGTCAGCTGTTCGCGGATCTCCTTGAGCTCTTCAGCACTGATATAGGAAGAATGCGGATCCAGTTCATGGAGCATTTGCTCAATGGTCTCTTCAACAAACTTCTCTTCATTGAGGGAGTCTACGTAATACCTGCTTACCTTATCCATTACCTCCATCAGCTTCAATCCGTTCACATCGAACTGTGCATATCCTGGCAAGGCGGATAGTATAAATGTGGATATAAATAATATTTTCAATACTTGTTTCATAATTGATCTTTAGCGATTCTTTAGAGTATTAACCCCGGGAAGGTTGAATTGTTGTGTTTCATTCCCACTCAATGGTGGCCGGAGGTTTTGAGCTGATGTCGTAAACGACCCTGTTGATTCCCCGCACTTTATTAATAATCTCGTTGGAAACCCTGCTGAGGAATACATCCGGAAGATGTGCCCAGTCGGCGGTCATCCCATCGGTTGCGGTAACTGCGCGGAGTGCCACGACATATTCGTATGTTCTTTCGTCACCCATTACGCCCACCGCCCGCACCGGGAGCAACATGGCTCCTGCCTGCCAGACACGGTCGTAAAGCCCGTACTCCTTCAGTCTCCCGATGAAGATATGATCGGCTTCCTGTGCCAGGGTCACTTTTTCCGGGGTGACCTCTCCCAGCACCCTGATGCCCAGGCCGGGCCCCGGGAAGGGATGTCGTGAAAGGATGTGCGCCCCGATTCCCAGTGCGTATCCCACTTTGCGGACCTCATCCTTGAAGAGGAGCCGCAGGGGCTCCACTACTTTCAGGTTCATTTTTGCAGGCAACCCGCCCACGTTATGATGCGACTTGATCGTAACAGAAGGGCCATTGACTGAAACGGATTCGATCACATCCGGGTAGATCGTGCCCTGTCCCAGCCATTTGATATCTTTCAGCTTTTTTGCTTCTTCATCAAAGACTTCGATGAAATTTTTCCCTATGCTTTTCCTTTTAAGCTCAGGGTCAGCAATCCCTTTCAGATCGTCCAGGAATTTCTTTTTTGCATCCACACCAATCACATTCAATCCCAGGTGCTTATAGGATTCCAGAACTTCTTGAAATTCATGTTTTCTCAGGAGTCCGTTATCCACAAAAATGCAGGTGAGCTGTTTACCGATGGCCTGGTGCAGCAACATGGCTGCAACAGAGGAGTCCACCCCACCGGAAAGCCCCAGCACCACGTGGTCATCACCCAGGCGACGCTGCAAATCCTGCACCGTAGCCTCGATAAAAGACTCCGGCGTCCATTCCTGGTGACATCCACATACACCGCGCAGGAAGTTGCCCAGGATTTTTGTTCCCTCGGGTGTATGGTATACTTCCGGATGGAATTGCAACCCAAAGATCTGCTCCTCCTCTGCGGCATAAGCACCCACTTCAATGTCGGCTGTGCTTGCGATCACCTTGTAATGTGCCGGCAGGTGCTGGATGGTATCTCCATGTGACATCCATACCTGGGTATTGACAGGGATGTCTTTTAACAGGATGTTCTCATTGTCTATGCTGGTAAGCAACGCGCGTCCATATTCCCTTGAACCGGAAGCGGCCACTTTGCCTCCATAGTAATGTGACAGGTATTGTGCTCCGTAGCAGATCCCGAGAATTGGCAGCTTGCCCTTGATGGCGCTGAGGTCCGGAAGTGGCGCATGCGCATCGCGCACCGAAAAAGGACTGCCTGAAAGGATCACTCCTTTCACACTTTCATCAGGTTCCGTAAAGGAGTTAAAAGGATGAATTTCACAATATACATTGTTTTCCCGCACTTTCCTTGCGATGAGCTGGGTGTATTGGGATCCGAAATCGAGTATAATGATCTTCTCTGTCACTTTGGTCTGTAATTTTGAAACCGTAAAATTAGTACAATTTATATGTTGACAATAAATAACGCATACAGAAAGCATATGAGATTTTCAATGTCGCTCCACGCGTCGCTGTTCCACCGTAAAGCGGTCCCCGTCATTGACAGCCACGGAATCAGGAAAAACGGAACGTGCTTCTTCGATAAAAGGCACATCAGATTTGTAACGTGTTGAAAAATGTCCCAGCAGGAGCTTTTCGGCCCCGGCTGCCCTGGCAAGCATGGCAGCCTGTCGTGCCGTGGAGTGGAAGGTCTGCTTTGCAAGTCCGATGTCCTTCTCTAAAAAAGTTGCTTCGTGGAAGAGCAGGTCCACTTCCTCCAGACGTTCGGCGATCTCAGGAAGGTAGGCAGTATCAGAGATATATGCATAGGAACGCTGCTTGAACGGTGGAAGCGTGAGCTCAGTGTTCGGGATGACTGTTCCGTCCTCAAGCACATGATCCCTGCCCTCCTTGACTTGCTTGATATCGGCCACACCGAGATTAAATGCTTCGATCGTATCCTTGTCCACATTCAGTAACCGTGCTTTTTCACGAAAGAGATAGCCAAATGTTGCAGCCCTGTGAAGGAGTGCTATGGGGAACACCTCCGTTTTTGAATCCTCATAGATAACCTTGCCGTTTTCCGCGATATGGAACCGAAGTTCAAAGGGAAGTGTTCCAAAAAAACCGAGGTGTACACGGATCATCTCCTCCAGACCTTCCGGTCCATAGAGGTTCAATATGGCCCTCCTTCCCATCAGTCCGAGGCTGGAGATCAGTCCGAACAATCCGAACACGTGATCTCCATGAATATGTGAAATAAAGATATGGTTGATCCGTGCCGGGCTGAGTCTGAATCGCCGCATCTGTATCTGCGTACCCTCCCCGCAATCGATCAAAAAAAACCGCTCATTCATATTTAATAAATGAGCGGCTGTAGATCGTTTTGAAGTAGGCAGTGCAGAACTGCTACCCAAAATTATCAATTCAAAAGACACTTAATAAGATCTGTTTATTCAGCTTCCTTGATCATTTTTTCTGCATCATCCACAGATTCTGCAATGTTGAGCACTGTATCCAGCTGAGAAATCGTAATGAGTCTTTCGACAGCATCATTCAAACCAGCCAACACAAATGTTCCGCTGGCATTTTTACACAGTCGGTTTGCCACCAGGATTGCACTTAGTCCGGAAGAATCACAATAGCGACAATTCTCGAGATCGAGGATTATGTTTTTTTCGCCATTTCCGGATACCAGCACCAACTCCGATTTCAATGTCGGGGCGATGTGCGTGTCCAATTTTTCTTCCAATACTTTGATCAAAGTATGGTTTTCAAATTTGTCAATTTTGAACTCCATTGCTGAAAATTTAGTTTTTAGATTATAATATTACTTGTTTCCAGCCTTATTCTTCTCATTCTCTTCCATTTCATCCTTCAGGGCTGCCAGGTCAGAGATGTCACCGAGTGTGGTTTTCTCAAGATTGCTCTTGATCTTCCGTGCGGCCTTCCTTGTATCAGCAGCTCCAGACTGCTTTTCTGACTTACCTGAAGATTGTCTCTTCTCATCCTCATGAATTCGGCTATGAGACAAGATAATCTTTTTTGCGGACTTATTAAACTCTATCACCTTAAAAGATAACTTTTCGTCCTGTTTTGCAGAAGATCCATCTTCTTTTACAAGGTGTTTTGGAGTTACAAAGCCCTCAACGCCATAAGGTAATGCAACAACTGCACCCTTATCCATCAATTCAATGATCGTACCCTCGTGGATGGAATCAACTTCAAATACGGATTCGAACACATCCCATGGGTTCTCTTCGAGTTGTTTGTGTCCAAGGCTCAGGCGACGGTTCTCGACATCAATTTCCAGAACAACCACCTCGATATCAGCACCAATGGAAGTAAATTCCGCCGGGTGCTTCACCTTCTTCGTCCATGACAGGTCTGAAATATGGATCAGCCCGTCAACGCCTTCCTCGATTTCAACGAACACTCCGAAGTTAGTAAAGTTACGAACTTTTGCGGTATGTTTGGTACCCACGGCAAATTTTTCCTGTACCTTATTCCATGGGTCTTCTTTCAATTGCTTGATGCCCAGAGACATCTTTCGCTCTTCGCGATCGAGCGTCAGTATCACAGCATCCACCTCGTCGCCCACTTTCATAAACTCCTGTGCGCTCTTCAGGTGCTGTGACCAGCTCATTTCTGAAACGTGGATCAGGCCTTCGACGCCCGGTGCGATCTCAATGAATGCACCATAGTCTGCCATCACTACCACTTTCCCTTTGACTTTATCTCCCACCTTCAGGTTTTCATCAAGTGAATCCCATGGATGCGGCGTGAGCTGTTTCAGTCCCAATGCAATACGTTTCTTATCATCATCAAAGTCGAGGATAACAACATTCAGTTTCTCGTCGAGTGAAAGGATTTCTTCGGGATGGTTCACGCGGCCCCATGAAAGGTCGGTAATGTGGATGAGTCCGTCGACGCCACCCAGGTCGATAAATACACCATAGGAAGTGATATTCTTCACTGTGCCTTCGAGTACCTGTCCTTTTTCAAGTTTAGCGATGATCTCTTTCTTCTGCTGTTCAAGCTCTTCTTCGATCAGTGCTTTGTGGGATACCACTACGTTCTTGAATTCCTGGTTGATCTTCACCACTTTGAATTCCATGGTCTTGTCCACATATGCATCATAATCCCTGATAGGTTTCACATCGATCTGTGATCCCGGGAGGAATGCTTCGATTCCGAATACATCCACGATCATACCGCCTTTTGTACGGCACTTGATGTATCCCTTGATGACCTCGTCCTGGTCCAGCGCCTGGTTGACACGGTCCCATGAACGCATGGCGCGTGCTTGTTTGTGAGAAAGTACCAGCTGACCTTTTTTGTCTTCCTGGCTCTCAACATACACCTCAACGGTATCTCCAACTTTCAGGTCGGGATTATAGCGAAATTCGTTCAGGGATACGACTCCTTCGGATTTGAAACCAATATTGATCACGACCTCGCGCTTGTTCATCGAGATCACGGTACCATCGATCACCTCATTTTCAGCGATGGTGGAGAGTGTGTTGCTGTAGAGTTTCTCCAGTTTCTCCTTGTTCTCTGCAGTTTCATCAAGCACGTCTTCACTGTAAGTATCCCAATCAAAATCGGAATCCCCTGTCGTAGCGTCAGACGCTGGTGCAGGTGTATCCTTCTGTTCTGCAACCGGCGTTGCATCTTTTTCTTCCGCTTCCGTCTCAGGTGCTTCATCCTTTGCTTCTACCGCAGCCGCTTCAGTCTTTGGTTCTTCCGCAGGTGCTGCAGCCTCTGGTTCTTCTGCGGCCGCTTCAGTCTTTGGTTCTTCCGCAGGTGCTGCTGATCCGCTTACTTCTTCAGTTGTTGATTCTTTGGCTGCTTCAGATGTCTCCGTTTTTTCTTCCTTCGAAGCTTCGGGTGTTTCATTTACCTCTCCGGCTTTTTCTTCATCTGATCCGGCCCGGGCGTCCTTAGCTACCTCTTCTGCCGCTTTTTTGTTGTTTGAATCGACATTTTGGGTGGTTTGCTTTTCTTCATTCAAACCATCTTTTTCTTTTTCTGTCATTAGATAAATCCTTAAAATTTAATAAGTTAGACAATATATTTATTTAATCGAGCCGCAAAGATACAATTTTATGCATAAAATCCCTAATTATCAGAAAACTATAAGGCAATGATATCGCGGGTTTTATATGCTGTATAACAAATCTTCCCGGCCGGTTTAGTGCATTGTCCGAAAAACTCTAACTTTAGGGTTTCAAAAATCTAAACAAGAATCTGCGTCTTCGGTTATATCGGAAGTCAGTTTCCGGGGACAGAAATAAATTTTAAAAGGAATGAGAATTGCAGTGATAGGCACCGGGTATGTTGGATTGGTATCCGGGACATGTTTTGCCGAAACAGGTATCCAGGTGACATGCGTGGATATTGACGAAAAGAAAATCGATCGCCTGAGGAATGGTGAAGTACCGATCTACGAGCCCGGGCTCACAAGGCTGGTGAAGAACAACCTGGAAAAAAACAGGTTGACCTTTTCCACTGACTTGAGGGAGAGCATCCAGGATTGCGAAGCAGTATTTATCGCTGTGGGAACGCCCCCTGATGAGGATGGCAGTGCCGATCTTCAGTACGTGTTGGATGTGGCAAGTCAGATCGGCATGTACATGAACGATTACATCGTAGTGATCACCAAAAGTACAGTACCCATCAATACATCGGAAAAGGTCAGAATGGCCGTAGCCGAAGCCCTGAAAAAGCGCAATGCAGATATACCATTCGATGTCGCCTCCAACCCGGAATTCCTTAAAGAGGGGGCTGCCGTGAATGACTTCCTGAAGCCGGACCGTATTGTTGTGGGCACGGATTCCGAGCGGGCTGAAAAGATCATTAATCGCCTTTATAAACCATTCCTGCTGAACGGACACCCGGTAATCATCATGGACATTCGTTCCGCCGAGATGACCAAGTATGCTGCCAATGCCATGTTGGCGACCAAGATCAGTTTCATGAACGAAATCGCCAACCTCTGCGAGGCAGTTGGTGCTGATGTCAACATGGTCAGAAAGGGGATCGGTTCCGACCCGCGAATCGGCAACAAGTTCATCTATCCCGGCGCCGGATATGGCGGTTCCTGCTTTCCGAAGGATGTGAAAGCACTTGTAAAAACAGCAAACGATTTCAAAGCCCCTTTGCGTATTCTTCAATCTGTTGAAAAAGCCAATGACCACCAGAAAACAATCATCGGCCGCAAGGTCACCGACCATTTTGGTGGCAGCCTGAAGGGAAAACAAATTGCCATCTGGGGGCTCTCTTTCAAGCCTGAAACGGATGACATGCGCGAAGCACCTTCCCTGGTGATCATAGATGCACTGCTTGAAGCAGGAGCGCAGGTAACAGCCTATGATCCTGTGGCCATGGAAGAGGGCAAACGCATACTGGGTGACCGCATTAAATATGCGAAGGACCGGCACGAAGCGGTGCTCGATGCAAATGCGCTTATAATAGTCACGGAGTGGTCCGAATTCAGGGTGCCAAATTACAGGATGATGGAGAAGCTGATGAAAGAAAAGGTTATCTTTGATGGAAGGAATATCTATGAAGCAGCCGAAATGAACGAGTATGGATTTTCCTACTACAGCATCGGACGTAAACCCATGCTTACTGAGCGTTGATCTTAAGTGCCCGCAATACCGGGGTATAAAAAAAATTCTGGTGACAGGCAATGCAATAATCAGATAAATATAAAATTTTGTGAAAAAAATACTTGTTACAGGAGGAGCCGGTTTCATAGGGTCCCACCTTTGTGAAAGATTGCTTGGCGACGGTCATGATGTAATCTGCCTGGACAATTATTTCACTGGCAGTAAAAAAAATATCGTTCACCTGCTCGACCGTCCCTATTTTGAGCTGGTCAGGCACGATGTCACACAACCCTATTATGCCGAAGTGGATGAGATCTACAACCTGGCCTGTCCTGCCTCCCCCATTCATTACCAGTACAACCCGATCAAAACCGTGAAAACATCGGTGATGGGTGCGATCAATATGCTTGGACTTGCCAAAAGGATCAAAGCGAAGATTTTGCAGGCTTCCACGAGTGAGATATATGGCGATCCGGCGGTACATCCGCAGCCGGAATCCTACTGGGGCAATGTGAACCCCGTGGGGAAACGGTCATGTTACGACGAGGGCAAACGTTGTGCGGAAACCCTCTTCATGGACTACCACATTCAGAACAACGTGAAGATAAAGATTGTACGCATCTTCAATACCTATGGACCCAACATGCATCCAAACGATGGTCGCGTGGTATCCAATTTCATCATGCAGGCCCTCCGCAATGAGGATATCACTGTTTACGGAAATGGTGCCCAGACAAGAAGCTTCCAGTTCGTGGATGACCTGGTCGATGCACTGATCAGGATGATCGAAACCGGCGATGATATCACCGGACCGGTGAACATCGGCAATCCCAGGGAATTTACCATTCGTGAGCTGGCTGAAAAGATCATCCGGCTGACCGGCTCGGGATCGGAGATTGTATTTAAGGACCTCCCTGAAGATGATCCGGTACAGCGAAAACCGGATATCACCCGTGCCCAGGAAGTGTTGGGTGGTTGGACACCAGGGATCAGGCTTGAAGAAGGGCTGGTACGTACCATTGAATATTTTAAAAATCAAATGTCATAACAATAAGAAAAAGTTACCTGTAATGAACGGTCTCTTTCAATGAATAAATGACAGCACATTTAACCAAATTAATTATCTATGAAAGGAATTATCCTCGCCGGCGGATCCGGCACCCGTTTATACCCCATCACAAAAAGCATTTCAAAACAGATCATCCCGGTCTATGACAAGCCAATGATCTATTATCCCCTCTCGGTGCTCATGCTGGGTGGGATCAGGGAGATCCTGATCATCTCCACCCCGGAAGACCTGCACCTCTACCAGGAGTTGCTCGGAGATGGCAGGCACCTGGGTATTGAACTGGAATATGCCATGCAGCCGTCTCCCGATGGTTTGGCACAAGCTTTCCTGATCGGGGAAGATTTCATCGGCGATGATAATGTCTGCCTGATCCTTGGCGATAATATTTTCTATGGTCACGGTTTTGAACGGACCCTCACCAGTGCAGCTGCCCTCGAAGACGGCGCAATGGTATTCGGTTATTATGTAACCGACCCGGAAAGATACGGTGTGGTGGAATTTGACCAGGGCGGAATGGTAATGAGCCTGGAAGAGAAACCTGAAAAACCCAAATCGAGTTATGCGGTGACAGGACTTTATTTTTACAGCAACGATGTGGTTGAAAAAGCCAAATCACTCAAACCCTCTGCACGGGGCGAGCTGGAGATCACCGATCTGAACCGCCTGTACCTTGAGGAGGGCCGCTTACAGGTGAAGATCATGGGACGCGGGATGGCCTGGCTGGACACCGGGACACCGGAAAGCCTGCTGCAGGCTTCCAGTTATATATATACTGTTGAAAAAAGGCAGGGGCTCAAGATCTCGTGTATTGAAGAGATCGCTTACAAGAAAAAATTCATTGACAAGAAACAATTGCTGAAGCTGGCTGAAGGGTTAAAGAAAAGTGCATATGGAAGTTACCTGTTCAGCATTGCAAATGAAAAGATATTCACCTTTGGTGCAGAATAGATATGGAGGTACAGAAAACAGATATAGATGGTTTGTTGGTGATCAGGCCAAAGGTCTTTGAAGACAGCCGTGGTTATTTTTTCGAAAGCTATAATGAAAAGCTCTTCAGGGAGGCTGGTGTGGATACCCGCTTTGTACAGGACAATCAATCACGGT
>CAZPTO010000003.1:0-23931 GCA_964589155.1 uncultured Bacteroidaceae bacterium
AAGCTTGCTCATGCCGGCGCCTTTCCGCTGGTTGGCAAATTCCACGATCAGGATACCGTTCTTGGAAACCAGCCCGATCAGCATGATGATCCCGATCTGGCTGAAAATATTCATGGTGATCCCGAAGTACCACATGAACAGCAGGGCACCAGTGAGTGCCAGCGGAACAGTCATCATCACGATAATCGGATCTTTGAAACTCTCGAACTGTGCCGAGAGGACCAGGAAGATCAGGATGATAGCCAGCAGGAAGGCAAACATCAGGCTGGAGGAGCTCTCCATATAGTCTTTGGAATCACCGGCAAGTGCTGTCCGGAACGAATCGTCCAGGACTTTATCAGCGATCGCATCCATCTCCTCGATCCCCTGGCTGATGGTCTTCCCTTCTGCCAGACCGGAACTAACAGTTGCCGCCACAAAACGGTTGTACCTGTATAATTGCGGAGGTGCGGTAGATTCCTTCAGTGTAACGAAATTATCCAGTTGCACCATCTGCCCGGTGTTGCTCCGTACATACAAGGATTTCAAGTCAAGTGGCTTGTTCCTGTCCTCCCGGTTCAGTTCACCGAGTATCTCATACTGCTTGCCATTCATGATAAAATAGCCGAATCGTTGTCCGCTGAGTGCCAACTGAAGGGTCTGACCGATATTCTGGGTGGAGACTCCCAGCAGGTTCGCTTTATCCCGGTTGATCTCGATCTGTAGTTCCGGTTTGGTGAATTTAAGGTTGACATCCGCCATCACAAAAGTGGGGTTGTTGTTCACTTCTTCCATAAATGCCGGAAGGATCTCTCGCAGTTTTTCAATATTGGGCGCCTGGAGCACATACTGGATAGGCAATCCGGCCCGGCGGCCCCCGAAGGTGGATTGCTGGATCACACTGGCCCTGGCCTTTGTCATTGTGCGGAGTTCTGCAGATACCTGGGAGGCAATTTCCTGCTGTGAACGTTTTCGTTCAGAAGGATCATCCAATTTAATAATTACAAAACCTCCTGAACTCCATACCCGCTGAACGATCTTATCAGCCTCGGGCACGGTCCGCTCAACCATTGCTGCAACTTCTTCAACAAACCCCAGGGTATACTCATAAGTAGATCCTTCCTGGGTGGTAACACGAATATTCAGCTGGGAACGGTCCTCAAGCGGCGCCATCTCGGCGGGAATGCTTCTCCACAAAACAAAAATCAGCAGGATGGCCGAAAGCAGGATGGCAATCGCCAAAAACCTCCTCCCCAGGAATGTATCCAGGGAGTTTCTGTACCTCTTGTTCAGTGAAACAAAGAACCGTTCTGTAAACATATACACCCGACTTCGCTTGTGCCTTGTCTTTAAGAGCTTTGTTGAAAGCATGGGAGTCAGGGAGAGTGCCACGAAAGAAGAAATAATCACTGCCCCGGCGATAACGATACTGAACTCCCTGAATAACCGGCCAGTCATCCCTTCGAGGAATACGATGGGGATAAAGACAGCAACTACCGTGATGGTGGTGGAGATGATGGCAAAGAAAATCTCATTGGCGCCCTTTAGTCCTGCTTCCACGGGTGAAAGTCCCTGTTCGATCTTCACATATATATTTTCCATCATCACGATGGCATCGTCAACCACCAGGCCGATGGAAAGCACCACTGCCAGCAGGGTAAGCACGTTGATCGTAAAACCGAAGATGTACATCACGAAGAAGGATCCTACCAGGGAGACAGGAATGACGATAATCGGGATGACAGTGGTCCGCCAGTCACGCAGGAAGATAAAGATGATCAGCACCACCAGGAAAAAAGCAAGGTAGATGGTCCGCTGCACTTCGGTGATAGATGAACGGATATACTTTGTGTTGTCAAATCCAACCTGGTACTCAATATCGTCAGGAAGGTCCTTCTCAATGTACCCGAGACGTTCGTAAACCTCATCCACGATCTCGATATGATTCGCTCCCGGCTGGGGAACTATCACAGTAGCAACTGTCGGTATATCATTCATACGCAGGATGCCACGCAGATCCTCGGGTCCGAGCTCGGCACGGCCAATGTCGCTGACCCGGACGATCTGGTCACCTGTCTGCCTGAGAATAAGACTGTTAAATTCCTGGGGGGTGGTCATCAAACCCAGGGCCCGGATCGTTAGCTCTGTTGTATTTCCCTCAATGCTTCCTGCGGGCAATTCCACGTTTTCGCGCAAAATCGCATTGCGCACGTCCAGGGGTGTCATCTGGTATCCCGCCAGTTTTTCGGGATCGAGCCAGATGCGCATCGCATATCGCTTTTCACCCCAGATCATTACTGCGCTGACCCCTGAAATCGTCTGCAATTGCTCCTTGAATGTAAGTTCAGCAATTTCTGAAAGCTCCAGCAGCGACCGCTGGGTGCTCTGCACCGCAATCATTATAATCGGGTTTGCATCTGCATCTGCCTTGGAAACCGTTGGCGGATCACAGTCACGCGGCAGATACCGTTGCGCCTGTGAAACCTTGTCACGTACATCGTTCGCAGCTGTCTCCATATCCACCGACAGCTCAAACTCCACGGAGATTCTGCTACGCCCCTGGCTGCTGCTGCTGGTAAGTGTACGGATTCCCGGGATCCCATTAATTGATTGCTCTAGCGGTTCGGTAATCTGTGTTTCAATCACATCCGAATTTGCTCCCGGATAGGAAGTGCTGACAGAAATGATCGGCGGATCGACACTCGGAAATTCCCGCACCCCCAGCCTGGTAAGTCCGATGGCGCCAAAAAGCAAAATGACCAGGGAGAAAACGGTTGCAAGGACTGGTCGTTTTATGCTGACAGATGATAGGCTCATGGCATGCTGTTTAACCGGGGTTCACGCGCAATGATCGTGTCGAGCTGCACTGGCAGTTTGTGTCGTAACTGCAGGATGGCAGTGATCAGTAAGGTGTCACCAAATTCGAGTCCTTCCGTCACCTGGACATGCGATTCCGTGCGTAGTCCGATCTCAATTTTTCGCTCCTCCGCTTTCCCGTTTTTTGTGATAAATACCTTCTCACCTCCCATTTCAGGGATAACCGCCTGGGTAGGAATGGCTATTGTATTTTTAATTTGCGACAACAATACCCTGATGCTCGCAAAGCGTCCCGGTTTCAGCTCTTCATTTTTATTGGGGTAAAGCGCCCGTGCAACAATGGTACGTGTGTCAGGATCGACTTTGGGATCTACTGCATATACATCGGCATTAAATGTTTTTGAGACGCCATCGACCTCGAATGAAATCGTGAATCCTGGGGTAATCTCTCCGGCATATCGTTCAGGTACGGAGAATTCAATTTTCAGCGGACTGATCTTGACCAGCCTGACGATCCGGGTCTGTGTTGTTGCAAAGGCTCCTTCACTGATCATTCGCAAGCCCACTACCCCGTCAAAAGGCGCCCGAAGTTCGGTTTCCGAAATACGTGCCTCTATGAGTTGAATATCGGCCTCGAGTGTCTGCAGTTCGGTTGCAACCTGGTCATAACTCTCCTGGCTGATGGCATCGCGTTCGAGTAGCTGGCGCTGGCGGAACTCCCGCTCATTAGTTAGCTTCAACTGTGCCTGCAATTTAAGCAACTGTGCCTGCAGTGGACGATCGTTGATCTTGGCCAGGAGATCGTCTTTATGCACCCTGGTACCTTCTTTAAAAAATATCCCCACGATCTTGCCGGAGGTCTCAAATGCCAGTTCTACCTCTTCGTCAGGTATCAGCGATCCGGTGCTGTAGATCAGCTCGTTCATCCGGGATGGTTCGATGACATACCCGCTGGCAAAAAGTGGCTTTCCCCCTCCCAGGGATGCCTGTCTGCCTGCTGGTACACCTGCGCCCGGATTTTGTTCGGACTGAAGAAACGGCTTAACCTTAGGGTACAAAATGAATCCCAGTATCACAAGGATTACCAACGTCGATGTAATTCTTTTGATGAGTTTTTTTTTATTCAATTGTTGGTATGTTTAAAATGACCGAAGAACAAAACAATTGGTTTTGACTTCTATTTGAACGATAGGTTTAATGATCATGGTATAAAAAATCTTAAAAACAATTCACTGGACGACTGCCGCGAAGAAGCAAAAAAGCCGACGGTTTGCAGCATTTATAAAAGTAGACAATTTGTAGCTTTAAATGAACAGAAAAAAACAGCGCCGGGATTTGATATTTATTTCACAAATATCTGCTGCGACCTGAAAAAAAAAATGACAATATCTTGTCAAATTTATGATTATGTTCGTATTTTTGCGAACAACGAAATAAATATCATGGAAGTATACAGCGTCATCACGGAAAAACAGAAAAAAGCAGCCCGGTATGCCAAGGCCATGGGACACCCGGTAAGGTTATATGTGCTGCAACTGCTTTCCGAGCAAAGTTGCTGTTACAGCGGGGATCTTTCTGAGGTTCTGCCCATTGCAAAATCCACACTTTCACAGCACCTGAAGGAATTGAAAGATGCGGGACTCATCCAGGGAGAAATCGAGGCCCCCAAAATAAAATATTGCATCAATAAAGAAAACTGGAACGAGGCCCGGTTGCTGCTGGGAGATATCATTAAATAAAATTTTTGTGCTAATAGTTCGGCATTTTGCGAATTACGAACACGGTAGGTTCGATCATTTGGAGAAACATGATGAACAGCAAGAAATTTAGAAAAAGTAAGAACACCAAATAATGAAAAAAGCTGTTAGCAGGTTGAAAATTAAATAACTGAGAAGATCCAGATATTTGGAAATAAATTAAATAGAAAAACAAGATGGAAATAAAAGTACTGGGTACCGGGTGCCCAAAATGCAAAAAACTTGAAAGATCAACCCGGGATGTGGTTGCCGGAATGGGAATTGAGGCAGCGATAACCAAGGAAGAAGACATCATGAAGATCATGGAATACGGGATCATGCATACCCCCGGACTGGTAATTAACGGGAAGGTGGTAGTATCCGGGCGCCTTCCGTCATCAAAGGAAATTGAACAATTCATCACCCAAAACCAATAATACCATGAAACATTTGCATCTCATCATTTTTGTGTTCCTGGCGCTGACCATGAACATTTCCTGTACCGGGCAATCCGGGGAGGGAAAGAACACTGCCACAATCTCAGATCCAGGTCCGGTAGAGGTTTTCTATTTCCACAACACGCGCAGATGTGCAACCTGCAATGCCGTTGAGGATGTCACCAAGGCTGCGCTGGCTACGCATTTCGACAATAAAGTACCTTTTACCAGTTACAACCTGGAAGAAGCGGAAGGAAAAGAAAAAGCGGAAAAAATCGGGGTGGCGGGACAGACCCTGGTCATTGTAAAAGGCGAAACAAAAATCAACCTTACCAATGAGGGTTTTATGTATGCACGCAGCAACCCCGGGAAATTGGAGACCCTTATAAAAGAAAAAATAGATCCGCTTCTGTGATCGCTGCACTTTGAATTGGTTCGATCTGCTTCATTGATCGATGCGCTTTGAATTGGTTCGATCTGTTTTCTCATGGATGTAAGCAAAATACCCTGATATGGAAGAATTTCTCAGTAACCTTGCCGGCAACAGCTCTGTTCCGCTGGTGACTGCTTTTGTCCTGGGACTGCTTACTGCAATCAGTCCCTGCCCGATGGCCACCAACATCACGGCCATTGGATTTATAAGCAAGGATGTGGAGGACCGTAGAAGGGTGTTCATCAACGGACTCGTATATACAGGAGGGAGAGCACTTGCATACACCTTGCTGGCCCTGGTCCTGTTCCTGGGAGCTGATCAGCTTAAGATTTCCGGTGTCTTCCAGCAATATGGGGAGAAGATCATCGGGCCATTGCTCATTTTGATCGGTCTGCTGATGCTGGATGTTTTAAAAATCCGGTTCCCGGGGTTTTCAAGGCTGACCGGCAGGATGCAACACAGGGGATTCAAAAATTACTGGGATGTCCTGCTGCTCGGGATTCTTTTTGCCCTTGCATTTTGTCCCTACAGCGGGGTGCTCTATTTCGGAATGCTAATGCCGATGACCATCAGCAGTGCCTCGGGACTCTACCTGCCGGTGGTCTTTGCCATAGCAACCGGAATCCCGGTCATCATTTTTGCCTGGCTGCTGGCCTATACAGTCTCCGGAGTAGGCACACTATACAACAGGATGAAGACCTTCGAAGTATGGTTTCGCAGGATAATATCGATTGTATTTATCGGGGTGGGGATCTATTATGTCGCCGTTATTTGGTTCTGAAAATAATCCGCCCGGTTTGATGAGCCGGATTTGAAAAAAAAGCAAAGATAAAACAGGAATAGTACACTATAAAGAGAACGCAGCCTTATGGAGTGGAAGAAGGAAATCCGCATACTGTTTTGGATCACGGTGGTGTTCGTGGCGGCATTTTTCATGCCTCTTGAAAATGACAGGTTCCGCGAAGCGATTATGGCCATGTTCGATCTTACCAAATGGTATGCACAGGAACATGTGATCCTCTGCCTGATTCCGGCATTCTTCATTGCAGGAGTCATTTCAGTGTTTGTCAGCCAGGGCGCAGTAATGAAATATTTCGGGGCCAAGGCAAAAAAATGGGTGGCCTATACCGTGGCTTCAGTATCCGGAACGATCCTCGCCGTATGCAGCTGCACGATCCTACCTCTGTTTTCCAGCATCCATAAACGCGGAGCAGGTTTAGGACCCGCCATCGCTTTTCTCTATTCAGGTCCTGCAATCAACATCCTGGCCATTATCCTAACAGCGCGTATTCTCGGTTTCGAAATGGGCGTGGCAAGGATCATTGGTGCAGTAGTTTTTGCCATTGTCATCGGGTCGGCCATGTCCCTGATCTATCGCAAAGAAGAGAGATCCAGGCAGGAAGAGCAAATGAATTTTCCCGACATGCCTGAAAAACGACCGATGTGGCAAACAGCATTTCATTTTTTCATTCTTGTCCTCATCCTCGTTTTTGCCAACTGGGGAAAACCAGATGAAGCTGTGACAACCGGGGGATGGTACTGGATATGGGCCAACAAGTGGTATATCACTGCTGTGTTATCTGTATTTTTGGCTTTCTCACTGATCTATATTTTAAAAATCAACTGGCTGCACGTAACACTGGCGGTTCTGGCTACCGCCGCCTCAGCCTTCATCAGCTCCTCACCAATGGTCCCCATGCTCGTTGGTATGGCAGCACTGTCGATCATTACCCTTATTGATAAAAAGGAGCCTGAAAACAGGGAATGGACACTGGCAACATGGGAGTTCGCCAAACAGATCATGCCCCTGCTTGCGATCGGAGTGCTTATTGCAGGCTTCCTGCTCGGATCCACACACGATGATACGGTGATGGCGGGAATCATTCCCAATGAATGGATCGCCGCGCTGGTGGGAGGGAATTCCCTGTTCTCTAACTTTTTTGCGTCGATCGTAGGGGCATTTATGTACTTTGCCACACTGACAGAAGTGCCCATCCTTCAGGGATTGATCGCCGCAGGAATGGGGAAAGGACCCGCACTGGCACTGCTGCTGGCCGGTCCTTCACTCTCCCTTCCGAACATGCTGGTGATCAGGGGGGTGATCGGGACACAAAAAACACTCATATACGTTGTACTGGTGGTAATCATGGCCACCTGCAGCGGAATCATTTATGGTATGTTATAACCCCCAAAAAAAATAAAATGATGAAAACACAACATCTGGGCTTTATCGGAGGTGGAAGAATAACGCGAATCCTCCTCCAGGCTATTAAAAACAAGGCACTGAATCTCGAATCTGTCAAGGTATTTGATCCTGATCCCGGGACCATCAGCGCACTGCGAAATGATTTTCCGGATCTTGAACCGGTTTCCTCTCCCGGAGAGGCTGCCGAACAGGAAATTGTCTTCCTGGCAGTGCATCCACCGGTCATGATGGAGAGCATCGGAAAGATAACAGAGAGACTATCCTCATCAACCATTGTGATCTCCCTGTCACCAAAGATCACCATAGAAAAAATGGCAACAGTGCTTCCAACAACCAAGATCATCAGGATGATCCCAAACGCAACATCCTTTATCAACAAAGGGTACAACCCCATTACATTTCATGCATCTTTCTCCAAAAAGGAGAAAAAAGCAATCACTAAACTTTTAAAAAATGCAGGGAAAACCATCGAAGTTGAAGAGCCAATGCTGGAAGGATATGCCATTGTTTCTGCCATGCTGCCAACCTACTTCTGGTTCCAGTGGAAAAAGCTGGAGGAGATCGCTGTACAAACCGGTTTTACAAAAGCACAGGCCGAAAAGGTAATCCATAAAACCCTGAAACGATCCCTGAAACTGTATTACAAATCCGATCTTTCTCCTGAAGAGGTCATTGACCTGATCCCGGTAAAACCCATCGGCGATCGTGAAGCGGAGATTGAACAGATGCTGGAAACAAAACTACTGGGACTATACGAAAAGATCAAACCGTGATCCTGACTCTGAGCCCGGAAAAAATAAAATTTATTGAGCTGTTGGCAACTGGATTTTTTCAAACCATTGATTTAAAAGAATATAAATGTGAATAACAAACAGTTTGATAGTTATGAAAATTCTCATTCTATGCACAGGTAACAGTTGCCGCAGCCAGATGGTCCACGGCTTCATGCAATCATTCGATCCCCGGCTTACGGTCAGATCCGCCGGAACGGAACCAGCCGACCGGGTCAATCCGAAAGCTGCCAAAGCGATGCTTGAGGAAGGAATCGACATTAGTGACCATACACCCACAATGGTGGATGAATACGTCAATGAAGACTGGGATTACGTGATCACCGTGTGCGACGATGCCAATGAGAAATGCCCGTTCTTCCCGGGGCAAGTGAAACACCGCCTGCACATGGGATTTGAAGATCCTTCGCATGCCAAAGGCACCGAAGCATTCATCTGGAGTGAATTTATCAGAATACGCAACGCTATTAAGAATGCATTTTATACACTCTATGCTGAAAAAATAAAACCAACACTATGAAAGCAGAAGATCTGAAACTGATTGTGCAGGATAAATATGCCGACATCGCATCACTAAGCAAGGATCAAAACCAGTCATCCTGCTGTGGAAGCACAAGCTGTTGCGGAGAAATGGATTTTACGGCCTTCAGCGACGACTATTCCGGACTTGAAGGCTATAACCCCGACGCAGATCTCGGACTGGGGTGCGGAATCCCTACGGAATTTGCCGGGATAAAAAAGGGCGACCATCTCCTCGACCTTGGATCGGGAGCCGGAAACGACTGCTTTGTTGCCGCTGTTCTTACAGGAGACGCTGGCAGCGTTACAGGGCTTGACTTTACTGACAGCATGGTAAAAAAGGCCAGGCTGAACCTCGAAAAAACCGGTCTGAAAAACATCGCCTTTGTGAAGGGCGACATAGAAAATATGCCCCTGCAGGATAACAGGTTTAATGTAGTGATAAGTAATTGTGTATTGAACCTTGTTCCTGACAAAGAAAAAGCGTTCAGTGAGATATTCCGGGTGCTGAAACCCGGTGGACACTTCTGCATTTCAGACGTGGTACTGGCAGGCAATCTGCCGGCTGAACTGCAGCAGTCAGCAGGAATGTTTGCCGGTTGTGTATCAGGTGCACTCCAAAAGAAAGAATATCTGGAAATAATAAAAAAACAGGGCTTTTCCGATGTACAAATTCACAAGGAGAAACAGATTTTATTACCCGATGATATCCTGCTGAACTATATGTCACCTGAGCAGTTGCAACAATTCAAGCTTGACGGATCCGGTATATTCAGTATTACAGCAAATGCAGCAAAACCACTGAAATATGAATAAAGAAAAGAAGCAAATTGGTATTTTTGAAAAATACCTGACTCTCTGGGTGGCATTGTGCATTGCAGTCGGGATCGCAATCGGCCATTTTGCCGGCGACAGCATCAGCTTCCTGAGTAACATGGAGATCTACAATGTAAACATTCCTGTAGCAATCCTGATCTGGCTGATGATCTACCCGATGATGCTGCAGATTGATTTTTCCAGTCTGAAGAATGTTGGGAAACGCCCGAAAGGACTGATCCTGACCCTGGTGGTCAACTGGTTGATCAAACCATTTACCATGGCGTTTTTTGCATGGATCTTCTTTTCAAAAATTTACCAGGCCTGGATCAGTCCGGAAGAAGCAGGAGAATACATTGCCGGTGCCATCCTGCTTGGTGCTGCTCCCTGTACTGCCATGGTATTTGTATGGAGCTACCTGACCAATGGAGACCCTAACTACACCCTGGTGCAGGTATCCATCAACGACCTGATCATCCTGGTGGCTTTTGTCCCCATTGTCGGATTGCTGCTGGGCATCACCGATGTGCAGATCCCTTACGATACCTTGGTTGCAAGTGTGGTGGTATTCGTGGTGGTCCCGCTACTTGCAGGGTACCTGACCAACCGGATCCTGATCAGGAAACATGGTGAAACCTGGTTCAAAACGGCATTTCTGCCCACGTTCAAACCTGTTTCCATCCTTGCCCTGCTGACTACACTGGTCTTGCTGTTCGCTTTCCAGGGAACCACGATCATCGACAATCCGCTGATCATCCTGCTGGTGGCTGTTCCCCTGGTGATTCAAACCTATTTTATCTTTTTTATCGCCTGGTTCGGTGGGAGGTTTTTAAAACTTCCCCACGCTGTCTGCGCTCCTGCATCCATGATCGGTGCAAGTAATTTCTTTGAATTAGCTGTTGCTGTGGCAATTGCGCTCTTTGGCCTTCAATCCCCTGCTGCCATGGTTACTGTGGTCGGCGTGCTGGTAGAAGTTCCGGTAATGCTCTCCCTGGTTGCTCTTGCCAACCGCTGGCGGTATTGAAATGTTGCGGATCCGGTAAAAAAGGAAGCCCATGAATCAGGTGGAAGGAATCGATGGCTGGATTCGAAGAAGTACCCAAAAAAATATCAATCCATGGTCTGTTTAACCAGGAAACAGCGCTTACCTGTTCTCTTCAATAAATGGCATCAAAGTATCAGAGAATTTATCCGGCTCCGTATCGTGCGGATGGTGGATCGACTGGTCGAAGATCACCAATGATTTTCTTGCAGATCCCAATAATTCCAGCGCCTCCTCACCCACCACCGGGGGTACACTGACATCATATTTCCCATACATCAGCAAGGTGGGAATGGTAATTTCATGCAAGCGTTGTGATACCGTGTATTCCTGTTCTATGGCAGCATTGACAGGTTGATTGAACAGGTTGGATACCTGCCAGGTGATGGGATTATTATCCACGATTGCCCGAAATAATTTTTCGCCGGAAATGGTGGCCTGCACCACATCGGATGCATGCAACAGCTGCATGGTCTGCATGGCATATCGAAGCGTGGGAAGATAATCCTCCCCGGACAATGAATCCAGCTGCGAAACTTCATCACGAAGCTGTTGCCAGTTACTGGTTTGGTTCCCTGCTAAGATTTGCTCTTCTGCAATTTTGAGTATCAATCCCCTCCTGGCCTCCGCAGCTCTTACAAGATCCAGTGCCCCGGCTACAGAGATCCAACCATTGAATAATTTCTGTTTTGCAGGATCATCCAGCAATGCTGAAGCGCCCAGCAATCCTCCCCAACTATGACCCATCAGGAACAACTTGATATCCTCACCATATTTAGAACGCAGGACCTGCACCAGGGCATGTACATCTTCCGCCATCAGACCTACCAGGTCACCCGGCGGATCATAATGTCCCTGCGACATGCCCTGACCGCGTTGGTCCCAATACACCATCACGTATTCTTCTTCCAGGCTTTCCGTGAAAGCTCCGTCCCGGAATGCCAGTCCGTAACTTCCGGCACCATGCAACACCACCAGGAATACGTTTTTATCTGCATTCCCATGCACGTATGCAGGCATATCAGCGCCTTTATGACGAACATGCAATACTTCGTCAATGCGGTTCCCATCCTCCTGCTGACAGGAGGCGATCAGCAGCAAAAAGAAATGCATCAGTAGCATTTTAAGGGCTGTTCTTTTCCAATGCATTTTTTTCATGGCCGTTTTCATTTCCTCTCCTTTCTGACGGAAAATCTCCATCCCATTTCAACGGTGAATACAGGCATCACATAGGTGTTATAGGGAACAAGCAACGTCAAACCGCAGCCCGCAAACCAACCCCGCTCCTGGTCGTTTGAATGATGTTTCCCAAAATGATAATGAATGCCAGGTGAAAAATAGGTCCTCCCCGCCAGTAATAATCGCTCTGGTGGCTCGCCCTCCTCAACTGCCCATGTCTCTGGGAGGAATGAACGATAGCTTCCAAGGGGCAGTACTTCCAGGGAATGGAACCAGCCTTCAGGACCTGATCTCCTGTATGAGAATCCATACTGGCCATAGAAGGCCGTGTGACTTCCAGGGTCCAGGTAGAGGCTGTACCTGGTTAAAAAGTAAAGCTGACGCAAAATGGTTTTTCCGCTGTTCCGGATGTTCATGTGCTCTTTGAGCAAAAAACCACTGTCAAATGCAATCCCCGGATTCCAGGCATTGTTTCCGGCGTAACTTATGGTATAAAAAGCCGGACGGGGAAAACGCCAGCCGTCATCCCCGTCAGCCTGCGCCAGGCCATGACCCGGTATGATCAATAAAATGAACGCAAGAAGAAATGCCATCGGACGGATCCCTGAATGGGTAAATGGAACGGATTGTAGAACTGATCTCATATTGGCAAACATTAGACCTTAGATATACAATCAAACCAGTGCCTTTGTTTGTCCTTTCGTAAAATAAAATGGAAGCTCATCAATAAACATCCTTGTTTGTCAGGCATTGGGACTGCCTTGAATCGGGTCAGGTTTTCAAGGGAAAAATTAGTTATGCAACCTCAATGTCGGACTTTTGATAGCACTCTTTCAGCATTTTCGTCTTCAGCAACCGTGTCAGAAGGGATGACCACCACCTTGCCAGGATCTCTTCTGTGTAACCCTTTCAAATAAAATTTATCATAGTAGTCCAGGGTAATCAAAGCTGCATGGTAATAATCATCCTGACGAAGGGCTTCCAGTGCTTCAGCCGTTCGCTTTCCTCCCAGTCTTTTTGATATTTTACGGACCGATTCAGCCAGCATATCTGCATTAATACCGGCATATTCCTCCACAAGAAGATGTCCCCTTACCTCCTTTGGAATCTCCAGGAAATAGACGAACGCATCCCGCATACGCTGAAATAAAACCTCTGGAAGAAACACCCTGCCAATATGGATACTTTCATCTTCCAGCCACACCGGACTGGACATGTCAAGAGATTTCCATTCCCAGAATAATAAATTTGTAAAATGCTCATTTGTTGGCTGTTCAGGCTGTCCAATTGCACCAAAGGCTGAACCTTTATGATGTGCAATTCCCTCCAGGTCGATAATTTGCTCACCCTGTTCCCCGAGCGCTTTCAGGATCCTGGTCTTTCCGCTGCCAGTATATCCACCAAGTATATTCAACTTCTCTGGTTGACGGAATGCTTCCAGTGCATGCTTACGAAAAGCTTTATATCCTCCTTCGATCACGAATACTTCCTGCACTCCTTCCGCCTCAATATGCTCGGCAAAAGACTTGCTGCGCATTCCTCCGCGCCAGCAATACACCACGACTTTACCACTGTCCGATATTCCTCTTGACTGCGCAACAAAAGCATCCAGTTTCGGTGTCACAAATTTATAACCCAGTGCATAAGCCTTGTCTGCCGATTCTCTTGTATAAACCGTGCCAACCCTTGCCCGCTCTTCATTTGAAAAAAGAGGGATGTTGACAGCACCCGGAATATGGCCGTTCTCATACTCAGCCGGTGTCCGCACATCTATGATCGGCAGTTGTGGCCGCCTTGACAGATATTCATCTATGGTGATCCGTTGAAGCATTTCAGATTATTCGCACTTGTTCAGCCCTTTGTCATCCTGTAAACCACATCTCGTTCCGCAAGGTAAGTGAGTAAAAAGTGGAAATTCTCTTCTTTGCTGCCAATCATTTCCGGGGCAAGCACCCCGGTCTGTCCGATCCGGTCTTCGAGCAACAGGTGTGCTGCTCCTGCACAAGTATATCCAGTAGTCCGCGACATGGAAAGTGTGCCCGTGTGTGGTTCATAACGATCATACAGATCATACTGGTATGTTACCGGATGCCCTGCCTCATTACCGGCAATTGTTACCCGCATGATGGTAAATTCACCTTCACCAACGTCCAATTTCCACAAAGGAAATAAAAGCTTTGCTGTTAAATCAATAGGTCGTATTAACTCATTATTCACTTCAACTTTTTCATACGAAAAATATCCCAGTTCCCTGAGGGCCTTAATATAATTGATCGTGCCTGGATAACGCAGTGTTTTTTCAACCATATCGGGGATATGGGGCATGGTTTGCAGCAATGACCTGAGACCGTCTGAGTTCCATTCCTCCAGGGTTCCCACTTCTGTAAAATCCACCAGCTCAGCATCCGATAGCGCAGGCATAGTGATGACCTTTCCATTGCGCACTAATCTTGCCGGGCGGATATATTCCTCGATACAGTCGATGGGAGACCAGGAAGACTTGTATTCCAGCGGCCAGGTACGTTTATCCGGCAACCCCCCGACGATGCACTTGTAACTTTTCACTTCCATCTCCTGGTCATGAAATCCCAGGATGGCATTACACATCCCGGGTGCGACACCCATATCAGCAACGATAGTCACGCCATGCGCTTTTGCAAGTCCGTCGAGCTGCAGGTAATCCTCCGGACAAAAAGAAATATCTACCATGTTTTTCCCAAGCCTGATCACCTGTTCCATTAGCTGGTAACCAAACGCACCGGGGGCTGCGCCGATAACGAGGTCCTTTCCATGCACCAGTTCACGCAGTATCCCGGGATCCGTAAAATCCGCTTCACAGGTAGTGATCCCTGGGATATCTTCCAGTTTTTTCAGTGCATCCGGATCAACGTCTGCCGAAAAAACGTCATTCCCTGCCTGCTGCAGATCAACAGCGATGGTTTTACCCACTAATCCTGCCCCAAGTACAATAATTTTTCCAGGCATTTTATATGCTGCGATTTATTAATTTAGTCTAAATTTATATCCAGAAGCTTTATCATTCGTGTTCTTCTTTTCAAGAATGTAATACATCCTGTCATTGACCTGTCATGCATAAATCTAAGTATTTTGAATCCACGATCCGCACAGATCTGTTTTAGTCGCAGAAGAAGTTGCGCACGATTCTCGTGGTGCATGGTTGAGTAAAATTAGTAATATATCCTGAATTACAGTTTTCGAATTTCTTTTTAAATTTAAAGGTTCTAATTGAAAGCGAATGACATCTCAGACCAGTCATATAACAGAAACGATCCATATCAGGAACATGGTCTGTAATTGCTGCAAACTTTTTCTGAAAGAGCAACTTGAAAATAACGGGATCATTGTACACGAAGTAACACTGGGCAAGGCCCGGATCTCTTATGATGCTGATGCTATATCTCATGAAGAGATCGACCTGATCCTTAAAAAATACGGTTTTGGCCTGCTGGAGAACAAAGAAGACCGCCTGGTCTCCGAGATCAAGATCGCGGTGATTGAACTGATCCATCACCTCAACAATGTCAATTCAATCGTCAGGAAATCAGATTACCTGGTGGAAAAACTCGGTTTCAGCTATCCACATCTGTCCAAAGTATTCTCTGAGCAGGAACACCTCACACTGGAAAAATATATCATCAATCAGAAGATTGAACGTATCAAGCATCTCATTGACGAAGATGAATATTCATTAAGTGAGATTGCATACATGATGGATTATTCCAGCGTTCAATATCTCTCCAACCAATTCAGGAAAATCACCGGTGTAACCGTTACGCAATACAAACAGGGCACTGAGATAGAAAAAAAGGGAATTGACGAATTGTAATCACCCTGGGCCCCATTCCCTTTGCTGTGTTGGGCTTGAAAAACGGGAGTTGTCCATCCGCATATTTGCACTTACTGATTAAAATCTTATACATCATTTATTAAATATCATAACATTCGTTCCACAGGTTTTCGGAAGTTTGTAGTATCAATCTAAGTTCAAGCTTATGAAATTACGTGATGACATTGCAGTGAGCGAGTCCGGCTTCATTTTTGATCCCAACTCTGGTGAATCTTTTTCCGTGAATTCCTCAGGGAAAGAGATTCTCAGGCTTCTGTCGAAAGGAATGTCACTTCCGGAAATCGAAACTACCATCCTTACCGAATACGATATCGACGCAAAGTCATTTAACAGGTACATGGATGACTTTTTACACACCCTGCGGAGACTGAATTTAACAGAAGGAGAAACTGATGAGTAAACGAAAGATCACCATCGCGATCACCGGGCTCAACAATACCGACAATCCGGGTCCGGGCATCCCTGTTGTAAGGGGGATTCGTGAATCAGAAAAATTTGATGCACGGATCATTGGATTGGCTTATGAGAACATGGAGCCGGGCATCTACATGGAGGGTGCACTGGACAAAACCTACCTGATTCCCTACCCTTCAGTAGGTATCGATCCTTTTATGGACCGGATACTGAAAATCCACGAGAAAGATCCGATCGACCTGATCATCCCTAACCTGGATGCGGAGCTATATACTTTCATGAAAGCAGACGCATTGCTCAGGAAGCACAATATCAGGACGTACCTTCCCACGATTGAGCAATTCGAGGAACGACAGAAAGGGAACCTGGAGAGCTTCGGGGAAAAATATGGGCTCGATGTACCACACAGCAAATCCATCACGTCAGTGAATGACATCCCGGATCTGCGCGATGAATTTGAGTACCCTATACTTGTCAAGGGAAAATTCTACGATGCATACATCGCCTACAATTCAGAGCAGGTAATCAATCAATTCAACAAGATCAGTGCCAAATGGGGACTCCCTGTAATTATCCAGGAATTCATACGTGGTACCGAGGTGAATGTTGTGGCCCTGGGTGACGGAACCGGTGAGACGATTGCCGCCGTGCCCATGCGTAAGCAGTATATCACAGACAAAGGGAAAGCATGGAGCGGAATTACCCTTGGAGATAAGCAACTGCTGCAGATTACGCGTGACCTTTTTAAACAGAATAAATGGAAGGGCGGGATGGAACTGGAGATGATCAAGACCAACCAGGGAAAGTATTACCTGATTGAGATCAATCCCCGGATCCCGGCATGGGTATACCTTGCCATAGGTGCCGGACAGAACATCCCGGAAGCTCTTGTACTCCTCGCCATGGGAGAGAAACTGGAACCGGTGACGGACTATGAAGTGGGTAAAATGTTTATCAGATACTCTTACGACCTGATAGGAAATATCAGCGATTTTGAAAAACTTTCGATCTCAGGAGAATTATAAACCATCATGATGAAAACCTTAATAATTTCTTTCACAGCCTTACTGTTCGGCTTGGTGCTGAACGCCCAGATCACACTCGAACATACCTATAATTATTCCGCTACCCTGACTGAGATTGATGAGGACGAGTTCAAATATTACATTATGGATGTCCCAATGAATCAATGCCGCATCTTAAATGAAGACCACTCACTTTACAAGACCATCAACCTGACAGTACCGCAAGGCTATTTTCTCAGCGACATCAAATTTGTCAGCAGGAAGACCTTCAATACTGATGAAAACATTGAATTGTTGTACCTGTATAGTAAATCCAGCCTGGTCAACTCTGAATATGTATATGCCTACGGAATGAAAGTTATAAACGAACAGGGCAATGTACTGCTCAGTTTGCAGGATGGGGGATTTGCAGAGATCAAGGAGTTCAATGGTGCGCCCAAATTATTTGCCTACCAGTACATTTATAGTGATAATTACTACCTTGTAAACACCAATGTATATAGCATCGGGGGTGGTGATTCAAACAGTAATGCTATGACATCCTCCCCATCATTACGGATCTTTCCTAATCCTGCAAGCGATATGGTGCGGGTAGAAATGCGGCCGGAAGATCTCAACACCGGGGGAAAAATATTGATCAGCGATCTTTCGGGGAAAAGACTCCTGGATCAATCCTATGGTCCGGGAATGCGCAGCATCCCTGTTGCAACCGGGTCCCTGGATCCCGGGACCTATATATTGAACGTGATCACTGGTGATGGCAACAGTGTGGCAGGAAAAATCACCAAAAATTAATCTTAGCATGGAAAAACCAAAGTTCGAAAGACCGGTAATCAACCGGATCAATGCAGGTGTTCCGGATAAATTCGGCATGAAGACCAATGTCAGGCCCATCACTGCAATCGATAATATAAGCATCAATCAACTGTTGAAAGAATATGGCTCTCCGCTGTATGTGCTCTCTGAGCAGACGATCAGGGATACCTACCGTGAAGCTGAGTCAGCCTTCAAGACAAGGTATCCGAAAGTACAACTTGCCTGGTCCTACAAAACCAATTACATGAATGCCGTCTGCAGGGTATTCCACCAGGAGGGCTCATGGGCTGAAGTGGTGTCCGGGTTTGAATATGAAAAGGCGATGGCCAATGGAGTGCCCGGAAACAAGATCATTTTCAACGGGCCGGATAAGTCTCGCCAGGACCTGGAAATGGCGATAAAAAACGGTTCATTGATCCATATCGATCATTTTGACGAACTCTACGAGATCATTGATCTTGTAGATGGAACCAAAGAAAAAGCAAAAGTGGCCATCAGGATCAATATGGATACTGGTATTTATCCCCAGTGGGACCGTTTTGGATTCAATTATGAGAACGGTGAAGCATGGGCTGCTGTCAACAAGATCATGCCCCACGATAACCTGGAGCTGATGGGATTACACACCCACATCGGGACCTATATCATGACACCTGCATCCTATGCCATTGCCACAAAGAAAATGGCTGACATGGCAGTCAGGATCGACCGGAAATTCGATCATGTCATTAAGTATATTGATGTAGGTGGCGGTTTCGCTTCCAAAAACACCCTGAAAGGGGCATACCTTCCCGGATCTGATACCTGTCCGTCGTTTGATGACTATGCGGAAGCAATTACCGGTGCGCTGAACAACTCTGATATCAGGCACGACCGGATGCCCACCCTCTTCCTGGAAACGGGCAGGGCGCTGATTGATGATGCAGGATATCTTGCCGGCACCGTGCTGGCCAACAAACGCCTGGCCGATGGAAGGCGGTCCCTGGTCATTGATATCGGCGTCAACATGCTGTTCACATCCTTCTGGTATGAACACAACATTGTACCGGCACAGGAGCATCAGCCGGATACCGAGGATACTACGATTTACGGACCGCTCTGTATGAACATAGATGTGATCAGGAATGCAGTACAATTCCCGCTGCTTGAAAAAGGCGATCACGTGGTGATCAGCAGGATTGGCGCATATAATATGACGCAGTGGTTACAGTTCATCACATACAGGCCCAGGGTGGTGATGATCAGTACTGAGGGGGTCCCGCATGTGATCAGGGAAAACGAGAATTACGAATCCATGAATATGCTGGAGAAGATCCCTGAGCACCTGAAGGAGATCAAAATCTGATGCAAAGTTGATTTATGCAGTCTCTGAAGATCTATAAGGAGGATACACGGTATTTTGTGCATAGCATTATCAATAGCTATTCACAGGTGTTTTTCTCTACGCATAAACCCTTTGCCATCCTGCTGATGCTCGTCACTTTCTACGACATCTATGCAGGTATTTCCGGCTTCCTGGCGGTGTTAACCACATCAGTAACTGCATTTATTCTCAACCTGCATAAGCCAACCACAGCACAAGGATTCTATGGATTCAACAGCCTGCTGGTTGGATTGGGCCTTGGAATCTATTACAGCTTCGGCTGGCACCTGGTACTGATCATATTTCTTGCAGCGCTATTCACATTCTTTATCTCCGTCTCGCTACAAGGAGTAATTGGAAAATATCAACTACCTTACCTGAGTATTCCATTTATCCTGGCGCTATGGACATTTATTACGGCGACCCGTAGTTTTGATGCGCTGGGAATCAGTGAACGAGGTATCTATACACTTAATGAATTGTACCAGGTCGGAGGAGATCGCCTGGTCGCAGTGCACGAGTTCTTTAATTCAATCCCTTTCCCAAAAGTGCTCAGCACCTTCTTCATCTCCCTGAGTGCCATCCTGTTTCAATACAGTATCCTGACCGGTATCGTGGTTGCGGTCGGATTACTGCTTTACAGCCGGATTGCATTTTCATTGTCACTGCTTGGATTTTTCGTAGCGTACCTGTTCTATGACCTGATCGGTGCCAATATCACGCAGATCGATTACAGCTATATCGGCTTCAATTACATCCTTACCTCCATTGCCCTGGGAGGATTTTTCCTGGTACCCTCTCTTCGGTCCTACTTGTGGGTGATTGTCCTGATACCTTTGGTGGCAGTGCTCACCATCAGTCTGAACACCATTTTCATGGAGCTGAAACTTCCTGTTTATGCACTCCCTTTTAACATGGTGGTATTGCTCTTTATATATATCCTTAAATTCAGGTCCGAATACTCCTACCGACTCACAGAAGTCTATTACCAGTACAATTCTCCTGAAAAAAACCTCTATATCTTTTTGAATAATACAGAACGGTTCAGGTTCAAACAATTCAGTCAGATCAAGCTACCATTTTTTGGGACGTGGGCGATATCGCAAGGGCATAACGGATCACACACCCATAAAGCGCAATGGAGACATGCATGGGATTTTGTGATCCTCAACAAAGAAGGAAAGCAATTCCGCAATGAAGGAGATTATCCGGAGGATTATTTTTGCTATGGTAAACCGGTCATCGCTCCCGAGGAAGGCGTGGTGGAACAAGTAGTGAATGATGTAGAAGACAATATCATCGGAGAAGTCAATCTTCAGCAGAACTGGGGGAATACTGTCATTATCAAACACGATGATGAAGTGTATACAAAATTAAGCCATCTGAAAAAGGGAAGTGTAAAGGTGGAAGAAGGGGAAAAAGTCAGGTACGGCCAGGTGGTTGCGCAATGTGGCAACTCGGGCAGGTCACCTTATCCGCACCTGCATTTCCAGGTACAGGAATTCCCCTATATCGGTTCAGCAACCAAAGACTATCCCATCAGCAGTTATGTGCTGCACCAGGAAAACAGGTACAGCTTTCATACCCATGAAAAGCCTCTTGAAAATGAGCGGGTGTCCAATATCGAAGCCAACGATCTATTGGTTCAGGCCTTCAGTTTCACTCCCGGGGAAGTGCTGAGTTTTAATGTAGAAGGTTTTAAAAACATTGACCAGGTAAAATGGGAGGTGAAAGTAAATCCATTCAATGAAACCTATATTGAATGCGACCGCTCGGGAGCCATTGCCTATTTCGACCAGGATGAAAACCAATTTCATTTCACCTATTTTGAAGGGAGAAAAGATTGCCTGCTTTATTATTTTTTCCTGGGGGCATACAAGGTCCAGGAGGGTTTTTACCAGGACCTGGTACTTGAAGATCATTACCCGCTGTCCCTCGACTTTCCGAAACCGATTCTTTGGTTCCATGATTTCATCAGCCCGTTTGCAAGGATCGCCAGTTCAGAATACAGGATGAAATACACGCATATAGATGACTATATTTCCCCGACTGAAATGAAACTGGAGTCCGCAATGAAAAACCGGTTGGGAAAGAAAAAGCTTAATGAGAAGCAGTTCGTTACCAAAATCAACAGGACGGGAATTGCACATTTCTCAATTCAATATAATGATCACAACATAGATATGCAGAGATGCGAAGAATAGTTCAAATAGGATGGATCATCGGTACTGTGCTGATTTTTGTACAGGTACCTGTCTTTGGTCAGGAGCAGGAGAACGGGCAGGAACCGACTTTCAGGCAGGTGGACACAACCACCTACAACCTCTATCTTGAAGAGGAATGGCAGCGCCTGATACAGGAGGGAAAATCTGCACTGGATCATGGAATTGATTACTACTTCCTGCAGATGCGGATCGCCTATGCCTATTATGCAATTGGCAAATACAGGCAGGCCGCACGGTTTTACAAGAATGCGCTTGAATTCAACAGTCAGGATCCAACCGCCAATGCATACCTCTACCATGCATATAAATTCGGGGGACGCGAGCTGGATGCACTCCGGCAGTCCAGGTCACTTTCTGCAATACAAAAAACCGCCATGGGACTCAAGGATTCAGCCAATTTTATCGCATTCGGTCTGAACTATGCATGGGCTGGTGCAAATACTGCTGAAATTCAGGACGGCATAGTAAGCAATACAGACCCTGTGATATCAGGCACGCAAAAGGCTACCCGTGCAATGCATTATACCAGTGCCAGCCTGTCGCACAGGTTGGGAACCGCAGTGATCCTTACACACCAGGGCAGTTTTTTGTATAAAAATGAATTATCTTATGTGATCTCTAATTACAGGCCATTCCTGTCTGAAGAACAACCGTTACAACAATATGAGTATAGCCTGGATATGGATATCAGTATTGCTGAAGGTCTGGTGATCCGGCCGGGTATCCATTACCTGAATACCGAGATACCCCTTTATGCTGAAGCTGAATATGGACCGGGTTCAGGAATCAACCGGACAGCTTTCAGTGAATTGAAGATCACAGACTGGGTAAAAAAATTCCTGGTATCCTACCAGTCGTGTTACACAGATCTTGGCTTGTCGTATGTGCATCATAATTTCAACGATATCACCACCCACCAGGCCGGATTTCATGGCACAGTATATCCCCTGGCCAATCTCAACCTGTATATGGGGATGGATGCATACGTGCAATTCCGCATGTTCAATAATGAGCGTGCTGAAAACTATCTGATCAGACCTATGCTTGGCGGGAAAATATTCAATCACCTCTGGCTTGAGGTATCAGGAAGTCCCATGGAGCAATTTAACTTCTATGATATGCGCAATAACCTTGCGTTCAACAACCTGGAAAAGATCGCCCGGAGCGTGGAGGCCAATGCAATCATTCCTTTTTACCAGGCCGGAATGCACCTATTTGTTGGTTACAGGTACCGATCCGTCAACAGCATGTTCTTCCCTGCACAGGATCTGCTGCACCCCGTCAATGAACAGAATTATCAAAGTCATATTATAACAGGAGGCATCAAATGGAAACGTTAAAAAGAATCATTTTCGGACTGGCAATAATTGCCTTTTCAGTACCCGCTTTCAGTCAGAGCGCTGCATACAGTAATATTGTAAAGGCCTTCCAGGACAGTTACCTGAATGAGGCCACAGGTGATCTGCAAACAGCAATAGAGGACCTGAAAAATGTGTATGATGAGGATGGGTATGAAATCAACCTGCGGCTTGGATGGCTCACCTATTCCGCAGGACAATTCACCGAATCCTCCAGCTATTATAACCGGGCAGTAGAACTCAAGCCCTTTGCCGTTGAACCGCGTTTCGGATTGATATATCCCGTAGCGGCGATGGGGAACTGGGAAACGGTGATCCGGCAGTATAACAAGATCATTGAGATCGCACCGGGGAATACTGTAGCCATGCACCGGCTGGGCCTCGTCTATTATGGAAGGAAAGATTACCAGGAAGCTGAAAAGCTGTTTAACAAAGTGGTGAATCTCTATCCGTTTGATTATGATGCACTCCTGATGCTGGCCTGGACCAAACTGCAACTGAAAAAATTCCGGGAAGCCCGGGTATTGTTCAATAAGGCCCTGATGCATACTCCCGGCGGACAGTCGGCGCTTGAAGGGCTGGAGCTACTTGAGTAGAAATATACAAAGCTTGACTTTTGCGTTGTAACGTCCGGATCATGGCCATTTGCCTGAAGTCCTTATCCAAAGGCGCCCGGGCTATCGAACCCGGGCGCTTTTGCTTTTGTATTACAGGCTATCTCCAAAATCCTCTTTGAATTTGGCCATCAATTGCTCAGGCCAGTCGGAAACAGCATCCAGCCGCCCCATGAAGAACCTCAATACTGCCGGCTCGTCAACAAATTTCAGTCCACCCACCAGTTCCCTGTTCTGATACAACCAGTGTAACCTGTCAATAACAAACATGGTCTGGGAAAGGGTAAAGACCC
>CAZPTO010000004.1:0-22649 GCA_964589155.1 uncultured Bacteroidaceae bacterium
CATGTTCCATTGTTCGTCCGGTTTTTCTTTGATGGTTTTGATCCAGAAATCCGGGATTCCCATGGCGAGCCGGTGCGTGAACCCCATGCCTCCGGTCTCCACCGGCGAGGCAATACCCGGGTAACCGCTCATGTCCTCGGCAATCGAAAGGGTTCCTGGTTTTACCTGCCGGGCAAGCTTATTTGCCAGGGTCAGGTAGGTGATGGCATCCTCATCCTGACCGCCATCGAAATACATGTCATAAGATGCAAAATCACGCTCCAGCCCGTGGTCGTAATAGAGCATGCTGGTGACACCATCGAACCGGAATCCGTCGAACCGGTATTCCTTCAACCAGAAATGAATATTTGAAAGCAGGAAATGCAAGACTTCATTCTTGCCGTAATCCCAGCAGAGCGAATCCCATGCGCGATGCTCCCGTCGTTCACCCAGGTGGAAAAACTGCCCGGGATCGCCAGCGTACATTCCCAACCCTTCCAGTTCATTCTTTACGGCATGGGAATGCACAATATCCATGATCACGGCAATGCCCTGACCATGGGCTTCATCGACCAGCGCCTTCAGCTGATCAGGTGTACCAAACCTTGAGCTGACAGCAAAAAGGTTGGAAACATGGTACCCGAAGGAGCCATAATAGGGGTGTTCCTGGATTGCCATCAGCTGAAGTGTGTTGTATCCGCCTTCTGCCACTTTTGGCAGGACTTTTTCCCTGAACGCGTCAAAGGTGCCTACATCATGTGCCTCGGTACCCATACCGATATGTGCTTCGTAGATGAATGGATGAAGACCGGATAGTCCGGGAACAGGATGCTTCCACTGATAGGCAGTTTCGGGCGACCAGACCTGGGCATTAAAAAGAGGAGAATCCTTTTCCTGTACCACCCTGAAGGCCCATGCAGGAATCCGCTCCCCGGAGCCATGTTGCCAGTGCACCTTTAATTTGTACCTGTCCTCATGTTTTATTCCTGCCGGTGGCAGGCGCAATTCCCACTCGCCGTTGCCGGTTGCAGTAAATTTGTATTCATCCTGCACTTCCCACGCATTGAAATCCCCGATTAGAAATACTTCGATGGCATGGGGCATCCATTCACGCATGATCCACCCTGCATCATTCCGATGCAGACCGAAATAAAGATGACCTGTAGCGAAATCCTTCAGCTGCTTAAAATCACCAAGAAGTTCCTTTTCTTTTTGCTGCATTTTCTTATGCCTGTTCTCAATTACAGTTGCATAAGGTTGAAGCCAGGGATCATTTTCTATTATTTTCATGGCAGATGCGATATCAGGATTGAATTTCAAGATACGAAATTAACAATTCAAAGTGCAATATGCAGAGAGAATCGAAATTACAAGCAATGAGAACGGAAAATTATTAAATTTGTGCCTCATTTCGGTAAGGGTATGAAGGTCTATAATATCAATGACAATCCATATGTAATCAAACCTGTTGTGACCATCGGTATTTTCGATGGGGTACACAGGGGACACAAATATATCCTCCAGTCATTGATCGCCAGGGCAAGGGAGGTCGGGGGAAAATCGGTTGTTATTACCCTGTGGCCACACCCCCGGATCGTGCTGGACAAGGATCTGTGGAATTTCAGGCTGTTGCATTCACAGGAAGAAAAGATCCATCACCTGAGCAAACTGGGCCTGGATTACTATATCACCATTCCCTTTGATGTAACGCTTGCCTCAATGAGCGCCTGTGACTTCGTGGAGGAATACCTGGTTGATAAGCTGCATGTATCCAGGCTGATCCTGGGATATGACAATACCTTCGGAAAGGACCGGCAGGGGAATCCCTCCGGCCTGGCAGCATGCGCCGAGCGTTCCGGTTTGATCGTGGAGAAGCTGGATGAGTTCAGGGAAACCGAGCGCAATATCAGTTCCACTTCGGTAAGAAACGCATTGCTTGATGGGGACCTGGATGCAGCAAGACGTATGCTCGATTATGATTATTATATTGAGGGGAAGGTGGTAACAGGCAACCGGCTCGGAAGGCAGATCGGCTATCCTACAGCAAACATACATCCGCAATCGGCATATAAGCTGATTCCACATGACGGCGTGTATGCGGTACATATTCAGCACAAGAATGAGCTGTATCCCGCTATGCTTAACGTTGGCCTTCGGCCTACCATTGACAGCGCAAACCCTGTGAAGACGATTGAGGCACATCTTTTTGATGTGGACATCGATCTTTATGATGAAGAAATTGTTATACACTTCCGGAAAAGGATCCGTGATGAGAAAAAATTTTCATCAATCGAAGGATTGAAAAACCAACTTCAGGAAGATGAGCAGGTAATCAGGACCTATTTTACCGGGAATTAATTAATTTTGCACTGAAATTCAATATTTTATTATGGAGACAATGACATACGTAAAACCGTTACCATACAAAGTTGCCGATATTGGTCTGGCAGGGTACGGCAGGAAAGAGATAGAGATCGCTGAAAAAGAGATGCCGGGACTCATGGCCATCCGTGAGAAATATGCCAGCGAGCAGCCACTAAAGGGAGCAAGGATCATGGGATCATTGCATATGACCATCCAGACCGCGGTGCTGATCGAAACACTCGATGCACTGGGTGCTGATGTGCGTTGGGCCAGCTGCAATATCTTTTCAACACAGGACCATGCAGCTGCGGCCATCGCAGAGCGGGGCATCCCTGTGTTTGCGTGGAAGGGTGAGACGCTTGAAGAATACTGGTGGTGTACCGCACAGGCGTTGACTTTCCCTGGCGGCAAAGGTCCGCACCTGATTGTTGATGATGGTGGCGATGCCACCCTGCTTGTGCACAAGGGCTACAAAGCTGAAGAAGATGCTTCTGTGCTGGATGTGGAAACCACCAGCAGGGAGGAAGCGGTGGTTGTCAGCACACTGAAGAAGATCCTCCAGGAAGATCCGCAGAAGTGGCACAAAGCTGTCTCCGAAATGAAAGGTGTTTCGGAAGAGACCACCACGGGGGTACACAGGCTCTACCAGATGCTGGAGAAGGATGAACTGCTCTTTCCTGCCATCAATGTGAATGATTCTGTAACAAAATCTAAATTTGACAACCTGTATGGCTGCCGTGAATCTCTTGCGGATGGTATTAAGCGGGCCACGGATGTGATGGTGGCCGGTAAAGTTGTCGTGGTAGCAGGATATGGTGATGTTGGCAAAGGATGTGCCCATTCGATGAAATCCTATGGAGCCAGGGTGATTGTTACGGAGATTGACCCCATCTGTGCCCTTCAGGCTACCATGGAGGGATTCCAGGTAACCACGATGGAGGAGGCACTCGAGGAGGGTAATATTTTTGTAACAAGTACAGGGAATAAGGATATCATTACCACGGAACATATGTCGAAAATGAAAGACCAGGCAATTGTCTGTAATATTGGTCATTTCGACAATGAGATCCAGGTGGATGCACTCGATGAGATGGAGGGTGTTCAAAAGGTGAATATCAAGCCACAGGTAGACAAGTATATCTTCGGGGATGGACATGCCATCTTCATGCTGGCAGAAGGCCGCCTCGTGAACCTCGGATGTGCAACCGGACACCCGTCATTCGTGATGAGTAACTCTTTCTCCAACCAGACGCTGGCGCAGCTTGACCTCTGGCAGAAGGATTATGACCTGGGTGTGTACATGTTGCCCAAGAGGCTGGATGAAGAAGTTGCCAGGCTGCACCTTGATCAGCTTGGAGTTAAACTCACCAGTCTTACAGATGACCAGGCGGCTTACATCGGCGTGGACAAAAAAGGTCCTTACAAGCCGGAGCATTACAGGTATTAGTTGTACACGTGCAGCAAGTCACCATTCACCCTGCTATAGTATTCGTGCAGCGGAAATGTGGCCGGTCCCTCGATAGGATCTGCGCCGGTAAGCAATAGGTATTTGGATTCGCAGATCGGGCAGGTGAATACGCCGTCGAAAGTTTCGTCCGGATAAACTGCGGTGTCGTGCTGGGGATATTGCGTACATGTGCGGTCATAGACGTGGAACAGTCCGAAGTCTTCCCGGTATACAATCAGGCCGTTGGCTCCCCCATCAATGAGGGTCGTGGAATTCAGGGCAGGATTTCCAAGCTCACTGATGATATTCAGGTTCATGTCGACGCGTACATAAGGAATCTGGTACCCCCCGGTTTCACATTTCGTGGAAAGCAATACCAGGGGCAGCAGTAGAGTCCATATTTTTATTTTCCGGGATATATGCATCTTTGCGACAAAGATAAGCACCATAGTGGCAAGTCAATTATTTTTTGTATTTTTAACTGTGAAAATCAATCGATTATTGCTCAAAACCGGCAGAGATCATGGAATTTGACATTGGAACACTGATCTATATCATCATTACGATCATCGCCATCGTGGCAGGTGTTGCCGGGCAGAAGAAAAAGCCGTCCGGAGATACTGGCGGTACGGAGGAGGGTGCCTCTAAAGGCTTTTTCGACAAGCTGGAGGAACAATTCACCGGTTTCGCAGATGAGGCCAGGGAAACTGCAGGATCAGTTGCAGAAGAAATCAAGGCACCGTTTACCGGGGAGCAGCCAGAGAAAGAACGGGAGGTTGCCAGTGATGATCGTCGCGAGTATGATAAGAACTACTGGCAGAACAGCATTGATAGTGCATATGATGAATATGCCGGAATCTACGATCCCGATCAACAGGATGGACTCGAACAAATATCTGAAGAAGCACTCCGTTCAACGAATCCGGATGATGCACTGCAGGTAATAGAAATGGATGAGCCAAACTACCCGGACTATTATGAGATCGTGAGTGATTTCGATCTGGGCACTGCTGTAATATATTCAACCATAATTAATAGGAAAGAATACTAATAATTTTTTATCTTTGTGGCATTGAAGAGTTCCGTGTGGCGGGATTCTTTTTTGTTTTTAGTGAACCGAGCCATGACAGCAGAATGCACACAAACGCTTATGATTATTTCAATACCGGCGTTGGTCATTCCTGGGAACCTTTCATGGTGCGTTCCATCTGTACAATAGAATTTTAATTTGAAAGATAAAAGGAGGAAAAGCTATGTCAAATGTGTCGTATATGACAGAAGAGGGACTGGCCAACCTGAAAAAAGAATTGGATCATTTGACCAGGGTTGAGCGGCCTGCAATATCGGAACAGATCGCTGAAGCAAGAGACAAAGGTGATCTGTCTGAGAATGCCGAATATGATGCAGCAAAGGAGGCCCAGGGGATGCTGGAGATGAAAATTTCCAAGCTGGAAGAGATTGTTGCCAATGCGCGGATCATAGACGAATCCAGGATCGATACCAGTACGGTGCAGATAATGAATACTGTAAAGATCAAAAACTGTAAGACCAATAAGGTCCTGCAGTATACTATTGTTTCGGAGAGTGAATCGAATATCAAGGCCGGAAAGATCGCGGTAACAACGCCCATTGCAAAAGGGTTGTTGGGCAAGAAAGTAGGTGAAGTTGCCGAGATCAGGGTACCTTCAGGAGAAATGTCATTTGAGATTATGGATATATCCATGTAATTCTTAACGATATGGCCACAATATTTACAAAGATCATCAACGGAGAAATTCCTTCTTACAAGATTGCTGAGGATGAACGTTTTCTTGCTTTCCTGGACATCAATCCCCTTGCAAAAGGTCATACGCTGGTCGTCCCGAAGGTCGAAACCGATTACCTGTTCGACCTGGACGCGGATCTGTTGGGTGATATGATGAAATTCTCAAAAAAAGTGGCGCTTGCCATCGACAAGACCATGGATTGTAAACGCGTCGGCGTTGCAGTACTCGGTCTCGAGGTACCCCATGCGCATATCCACCTGTGCCCGATCAATGACCTGTACGATATCGAGTTCAGTAAGCCGAAGCTGAAATTATCGAAAGCGGAGTTCCAGGATATTGCAGAAAAGATCCGGGGTGCCCTCTGATCTCATTTCTTGGCAAACTTCATTGCGATCTGGTCCTCATGCACGCCGCCCGCATTACATGCCACGTACAGGCTGCCCGCAGTTCACGCTGATCTCATTGCGGTCTGATCTTATTCCGCGCTGATTCCTGGTATACCTTTATCTCAATTTGTCCAGCCCCCAGTATTTTCTACCGGACCCTTCCCGGGTTCTTTTTTATAAAATCTCCCCATCCCTTTGAACCACTCTTTTTGATGGGGGAGGAACTTTCATAGAAGTGACAAACTGCGGCAGCCAGACCATCAGTAGCATCAAAGTTTTCAGGCATATCAGGGATCAACAGCATCCTTTCCAGCATTGATGAAACCTGCTCTTTCGAAGCCTATCCCACGCCCGTGATCGCAAGCTTGATCTTCCTCGGTGCATATTCAAAAACAGGAAGGTCCATGTTGAGTGCCGCAGCAATGGCAGCACCCTGGGCCCGGCCCAGCTTGAGCATCGACTGGACATTTTTACCGAAGAAAGGTGCTTCTATGGCCATTTCCACCGGGGCATAATTTTCAATCAGTTTCACGGTGGTGCGGAAGATGGCATTCAGCTTTTGGTAATGGTCTCCCTCTTTGCGGATGTCCAGCACGCCCATGTCGATGTATGCCGGGTTTTTCCCGGAGGCATCCAATACCCCGAACCCCATGATATTTGTTCCGGGATCGATTCCCAGTATGATCCTTTCAGTGTTGGCCATATTGTTTTTGTGCAGTATTCTGTATGAAAATCCCCGCAACCACAAGGATAATTCCAAAGATAGTTGAAATATAGATGGTTTCCCCCAGGATCAGGTGCACAAATATGAGATTTACAAACGGGGCCACGAACACCAGGTTGGAGATCCGTGCAGTAGTGGATGAAAGCTGCAGCGCTTTGAGCCACAATACAAAAGTGAATCCCATCTCGAAAATACCTATGTATGCTGCGGCGATCCATGCCTCCCGGCCTGCAGGCAAGCCTGGATCCCTGAACAGGCTCCCTGCGAGCAGGTAAATGGAGGCGCATAAAAAGATAAGGAATAAGCCCACTACTTCATCTAACCGGCTTTTCATATTGAAGATCCAGTAAAATGCCCAGAGGAATGCTGTGAACAGTGCCAGGAGGACCCCTTTGAAATTCGAATCCTCACTGAAGAGCGTTCCTCCCTGCAGGGAAAGCACAATCACCCCACCAAAGCTTACGATCATGGACATCACGCTCAGCCAACCTATTTTTTGTTTCAGCATGGGAATGGAGATCAACACAAGCACGATGGGCCAGGTCATATTCAGGGGCTGGGCAACCTGTCCCGGCAATAGGTCATAGGCTTTGAACAACACAAGGTAATAGAAAGCTGGATTCAAAAACCCAAGCAGAGCAGACCTCGCCAGGTCTTTTGCCTTCAGCGACTTCAATAATGTTAATTTTCCCTGGACCAGGAGCGTGAATCCCAGTACAAATGTGGAAACGATGGCCGCACCTGTGACCATCTGGTAATTATCCTGGTAACGTAATCCGAGTTTAAATGCGGTAGGCACGGTGGACCAAAAAAGTACAGCTGCAATCGCAAACAGGAATGCTTTCTGCTGATTTTTTTGCTGGTCCGTCACGATGATCGGGTTATTTGATCAGTGCTGTACCCACCAGGGGTTGCAATACTTCCGGTACCCGGATGCCTGCTTCAACCTGGTTGTTCTCCAGCAATGCTGCCACAATCCGGGGAAGAGCAAGCGCACTTCCGTTGAGGGTATGCGCCAACACCGGTTTTTTCTCCCCTTCTTTTTTGTGCCTGAGCTTCAACCTGTTGGCCTGGTATGATTCGAAGTTTGATACGGAACTGACCTCCAGCCATTTGTCCTGCGCAGCTGCATATACTTCAAAATCGTAAGTAAGTGCAGAAGTGAAGCTGAGGTCGCCACCACAAAGCCGCAGGATCCTGTAGGGAAGCTCAAGTTTGCGGATCAGGGATTCGACATGTTCCACCATTTCATCCAGTGCAGCATAGCTGTTTTCAGCGGCTTGTATCTGCACAATCTCCACCTTATCGAACTGGTGCACACGGTTGAGTCCGCGTACATCCTTGCCATAAGACCCAGCCTCTCTTCTGAAACAAGGGGTGTAAGCAGTGTTTTTAATGGGAAGCATGGATGCTTCCAGGATCACATCCCTGTATATATTGGTCACGGGTACTTCGGCAGTAGGGATCAGGTAGAAATCGTCTGATTGTATATGATACATTTGTCCTTCCTTATCCGGAAGCTGCCCGGTTCCGAATCCGGAATCAGCATTCACCACCAATGGCGGCAACAGTTCTGTATACCCGGCAGCAATATTTTGTTCCAGGAACCACGAAATGAGCGCACGCTGCAACCGGGCTCCGGCACCTTTATATACGGGGAATCCTGCCCCGGTGAGTTTCACGCCCAGGTCGAAGTCGATAATATCATATTTTTTTGCGAGTTCCCAGTGCGGCAGCGCTTTTTCGTCCAGATCTGGCTTGTTACCGCCTTCCCTGACCGTTTCATTGTCTGCTTCGGATTTGCCCGGGGGGACCAGTTCATTCGGAACGTTGGGTACCTGGACCAGCAGTGCATTCATCCGGTCCGAAGCTTCCTGCATCTCATTGCTCAATGCTTTTATGGAAGACTTGATCTCCGAAGTCCGCGTTTTTGCCTGGTTGGCTTTCTCATGTTCACCATTTTTGAACAACCTGCCGATCTCCTTGCTGATCCTGTTCATCTCGGCCTGCAGGTCATTGGTCTTTACCTGCAGATCACGGCGGGAATCGTCAGCCTCAATCAGCTGTTCAATTATATTGTTGGCATCAAAATTTTTAATTTTCAGTAAACGGACCACCTCATCGCGGTGCTCCCTGATGTAGGGTATTGTCAGCATAAAATAAAAATAAAAAAACCTGTAATCTGCTATAAAGGTAGCTGATTACAGGCGATTATTTGAAAACTTTACCTCTAAATGTGCTTAGTTTTCCAGCGGTTCAACAGAAACGAAGGATTTGTTGCCTTTTTTCTTCTGGAATTTTACTTTTCCATCGACCAGTGCATACAGGGTATGGTCTTTTCCCATGCCGACGTTTATTCCGGGATTGTGAACAGTACCACGCTGGCGCACGATGATGTTACCGGCGATCACTTCCTGTCCGCCGTAAATTTTTACACCCAGTCTTTTGCTTTCTGATTCGCGTCCGTTTCTTGAACTACCGGCCCCTTTCTTATGTGCCATAACTTTATATTTTTAGTATTTTCAAATCCTATTCTTTATCAGCGGCCTTATCTCCCTCAGATGGTTTTTTTGCTGCGGGCTTCTTTGCTGCGGGCTTCTTTGCTGCCGCTGTTTTTTTCTCAGTTGCAGGCTTTTTCTCCGTGGAAGATTTTGCTTCCGTTTTATTTGCAGCCGGTTGTTTCGCCGCAGCAGTTTTGCCCGCAGTGGTCTTCTTCTCTTCAGAAGGCGTTTTCTTTTCAGTCTTCTTTGCTGTACCGGTTTTTTCTGCACCTGCCCTGGCTGTTGAAGCTTTTGCAGCAGGCTTCTTTGCGGCGGGTTTGGCTGCTGTCTCTTTTTTCTCCTCAGCCTTTGCCGCAGGTGTTTTCGCCGCTTTCTCATCAATCGCGGTGATCTCAATGCGGGTCATGTACTGCCTGTGGCCATTCAGTTTTTTGTACCCTTTTCTCCGCTTTTTCTTGAAAACCAAGACCTTGTCACCCTTGACATGCTCTATCACCTTGGCGGAAACAGCAGCATCCTTGATCACAGGGTTCCCAAAAGTGATCTTGCCATCATTTTCAATGAGTAATACCTTGTCAAAAGATACTTTCGACCCTGCATCTCCTTCCAGCCTGTGGACGAACAATTTTTGTTCTTTCTCAACTTTGAACTGCTGTCCGGCGATATCAACGATTGCGTACATTATCTGTTTATTTTCAGTGTTTTCAAATTCGGTCTGCAAAGATAGAAAAGTTTGTAAGATATGACAAAGAAATGTTTAAAAAATATTTGTCTTTTGCTCAGGCACAGTTTGATGTGCTGTTGTTCCGTGCATTAACTTTAAATAATAAGATATAATCCTATGATTCCTTTTTAAAAATTTTAATTTTGCTGAGACATGTGCTTCGCACACTTTCAGAAGCGACGTAACAAGACCAAATAAATAGTTAAACAGATCGAATATCCGTAATGGGGAAAGTTAAACTGAACGTACTGGGAATATCTTACAGTCAGACGCAGTCCGGGGCGTATGCACTTGTGTTGGCAGAGGAGGAGGGAACAAGAAGGATACCGATCATTGTTGGCGGATTTGAAGCACAGGCCATTGCGATCGAACTGGAAGGATTAAATCCCCCACGTCCGCTTACCCATGACCTTTTTAAGAAATTTTCTGAAGTTTTCGGAATCCACCTGATCGAGGTAAATATACATAAGCTGGAAGAAGGGGTCTTTTTTGCAAATGTCTTGTTTGATAACGGCGACAAAGAGATATCACTGGATGCACGCACCTCCGATGCGATTGCCCTGGCATTGCGATTCAAATGTCCGATCTATACCACAGAGGAGATCGTTGAAAAAGCTGGGATTGTGCTAGACTTTGAGCAGGCTGCTGGTCCTGAAGAGGAGGACGGAGCCAAAGATCCCCCGGCTGGTAAGGAAAAGGATATGGGCCTGCGTACGCCTTCAAAACGCTCCGACCTTTCCTCGCAAACGGTTGATGAGTTGAAGGTTATGCTGGATAAAGCCATTGCCAATGAAGATTATGAAAAGGCCTCCGAGATCCGGGATGAGATCAGGCGCAGGCAGAAATAACAGGATAAGTATGAAAAAAGTTATCGCTGCCTTTATCCTTGCCCTCGGGGTTGCACTGGTGCCGTTTGATTCAACGGGACAGGATACAGTTCCTCAGGACGAAGTGTTGCAGCGTGAAGTCGCACAGGACACAGGCAACCAGGGTACAGTTTCGCAGGACCCTGTGACGCAAACTGAAAACACTCAGAATTCGGCTGATCCGGGAGCGCAACAGACACCAGGAAAAGCAGTCACAACAGCTGCTTCCCCACAGGACATTGCCACGGTGGAAGAGGCTGCCAGCGAAACAGAACTATCCAATATTATACCCAGCCGGATCGGGTTCCGGTTCAGCATTGAAAAGATCCTCAGGGGATTGCTGGGAATGTTTGTGCTGATCGCCATTGCTTGGGCTTTCAGCAAGAACAGGAGGGCCATTTCCTGGAAGACCGTGGGTATCGGACTTCTCATACAGCTGATTCTTGCTGTAGGTATTTTATATGTACCCGTAATACAGACCGTGTTTGAATTTGTGGGAAAGATCTTTGTAAAGATCCTCTTTTTTACCAGCGTTGGAACGGAATTCCTGTTCGGGAGCGGTGCCGAGGGGGATATTGCCAAACCACTACAAACATTTGCCATTAATATTCTTCCTACCATTATCTTTTTCTCTGCCATCACCAGCGTGCTTTTTTACCTGGGGGTGATCCAGTATATTGTTCGTGGACTGGGTTACCTGATGTCAAGGGCCATGGGGTTGTCCGGTGCTGAAAGCCTTTCTGTTGCCGGTAACATTTTCCTGGGACAGACCGAATCACCCCTGATGATCAAAGCCTACCTTGAAAAACTAAACGAATCGGAGATCATGCTGGTAATGTCGGGAGGAATGGCCACACTTGCAGGAGGAGTGCTTGCCGCCTATATTGGTTTTCTCGGGGGAGGAATACCCGAGCAGGAGCTGGTCTTTGCGAAACACCTGCTGGCAGCCTCGGTCATGGCCGCGCCGGGTGTGGTGGTGATTTCAAAAATATTGGTCCCCAATACGGGAACAGTCGATAAATCCATTAATGTTACCCAGGAAAATATCGGGAAGAATGTACTTGACGCCATATCCAATGGCACATCAGAGGGACTCAGGCTTGCCGTGAATGTAGCAGCGATGTTGCTGGTTTTCATTGCCTTTATTGCATTAATCAATTTTGTTTTTGTAAAGGTCGGTGACTGGACCACGCTGAATGACCTGGTGGCAAGGGTGACCAATGGAAATTATGATGAGCTTAGCCTGGAATTTTTGCTGGGTTATGGACTTGCGCCGGTGATGTGGCTTATCGGCGTGCCCCTGGAGGACATCACCCTTACCGGTTCCCTGCTGGGCAAGAAACTTATCATGACAGAATTTGTAGCCTACATCAGCCTTTCCGATATGAAAGCAGCCGGCCTTTTTTCTGATCCCAAGTCGATCATTATGTCGGTATACATGTTGTGCGGTTTTGCAAATTTTGCTTCTATCGGTATACAGATCGGTGGTATTGGTGCGCTCGCACCCGGGAAACGAATTCAACTATCACGTCTCGGCATGCGGGCATTATTGGCGGGTACACTGGCAGCACTTCTTTCGGCCACTTTGGTTGGTATCTTACTGGGTTAATTAGTAGCTTTGCAGTATGAGAGTATTTAACGGACAGAAGATCCTGGTGGTTGAAGATAACTTCATGTCATATAAATTACTTGAGGCGCATTTCAACAGGTCCAACCTGGAGATTGTTTATGCATCAGACGGACTGCAGGCAATCGAACTGTTCAAGAGTCATCCGGATATTTCCCTGATCCTTATGGATATACAATTGCCTGGCATGAGTGGGCTTGAGGTAACAAAAGACATACGAAAGATCAATACAGAGGTGCCGATCATTGCTGCTACTGCGAATGTTTTTGAGGATGATAAGGCAGCTTGCCTGGAGGCGGGCTGTACTGATTTTGTGACCAAGCCCATCAATTTCCCCATCCTCTTTGAACTCCTGGACAAAAGACTCAGCTGATGCCAGTTGGTCTGGTTCTCCCAGTAGCGCTGGTTATGCTGCTTTACTGTAGTCTGTTCCTGTGGTACCTGATCTCTTATTCGCGCTACACCGGACCTGTTCCGGCCGAACGGGAAGACATCCCAGTAAAAGTATCGGTGATCATACCAGTAAGGAACGAGGAGCAGCATCTTCATTCCCTGTTCAAAGACCTGTTGACACAGGATCACCACTCTGCGGATCACGAAGTAATATTTGTGGACGACCATTCTTCGGACCGATCTGTTTCCTTTATTGGGCAGGTCTGCCAGGAACATGCCAATTTAAGCATCATACAACTTCCGGCAAATGTGACCGGAAAGAAGCATGCTGTCGCCGCAGGGATTGAAGCTGCTGCAGGTGATTGGATCATTCAGACGGATGCGGACTGCAGGTTACCAGAGTCCTTTATTTCCGGTCATGCTCGTTATTCCGCGTTCGGTGCCGACCTGGTTATCGGTCCGGTGTTGGTGCAGGCCGGTAAAAACATATGGAGCAGGCTGGAAGCGCTGGAGTATTTTAGCCTGACAGCTACAGGATTGGCAGCTGCGGCGGCTGGCCGGCCAGTGATGTGCAGCGGTGCCAATCTTTCCTACAGCAAAAATCTTTTCAGGGAATCGGCCGCAGCACTCCTGTCGGTACCTCATGTTTCAGGTGACGATGTTTTCCTGATGGCGGAGGCAAAAAAAAGCAAGAAGAACATTCAATTGATGTCAGAACCTGATATGTTGGTGATGACATCACCCACTCCGGGACCGTTAAAATTCTTTCAGCAACGGATCAGGTGGGGATCAAAGGCCCGGCACTACAGGGATCCTGACATGGTTGCGCTTGCCTTGCTGGTAGGGTTCACCAATGCCATGCTCACTGGCTTGCTGGTCGCTACACCTTTTATTGACGGAGTGGGTTGGCTTTTTCTTTCTGCCTGGGGTATCAAATCCCTCATCGACTATGTTTTGCTCCGCGAGGTTGCTGTTCGCCTCCAGCAAAAGCACTTGCTGGGGATATTTCCTGTAGCAGCGTTATTTTATTATTTTTATGTCACCCTTGCAGGAATCCTTTCTTTACCGGGATTATATACATGGAAGGGCAGAAGACATCATTAGACTATGGTAGCATTATTCATATATTTAATTTACCCTGAACATTGAGTGAATCCGGCATATCACCTGCCCGCCTGGCATGGATCAGGTTCAGGAAGAACCCGGTTTCAGTGGCCGGACTGGTCATCATTGCGATGGCTATTTTTGTATCGGTCAGTGGTTATTTCATCAGTCCTGATCAAACAAAGCATGCCAATTCACAGGTGTTGGAGATCGCACTTGAGAAGCCTGGGTTTACGTGTGAATTCCTCCGGGTAAAGATGAACAGCACAAGGGAACGGAAAGGCACCCTCGCACGATTATTTACTGGGAAGGACCCGGAGCACGTGCTTGTGCCTATGCAGTCCTATCGTTTCGAAGCAGACCAGGTTACTGTGCTGGAATATTCCAAATACAGCGAGGACCGATTTTATTCGACCTATTACCTGGTCGATGTTCTCCACCCTGTGGATCTCTCGACCTATACCTTTTCCGACGGGAACTACAGGGTGAAAAGTGTCGACGGGAATGAGGTATTTACCGGGAATGTCGCAGACCTGCAATCCAGGGTACAGGAAGCGCATATTTTTAAGAAACGGTTTTTACTGGGAACCGACAGGTTTGGCAGGGATATGCTCAGCAGGATGATCCTGGGAACCCGGGTGAGCCTTTCTGTAGGATTTATAGCTGTATTGATCTCACTGGTGGTTGGTATCCTGCTGGGAGGGATTGCCGGATATTTCCGTGGTTGGATCGATAAAGTGATCATGTGGCTGGTAAATGTAGTTTGGTCTGTGCCGACCTTGCTGATGGTGATCTCCATCACGCTGGTTCTTGGCAAAGGCTACTGGCAGGTATTTGTGGCCGTCGGGCTCACCATGTGGGTCGAAGTGGCCAGGGTCGTGCGCGGCCAGGTACTTTCGGTACGCGAAAAGGAATACGTGGAGGCGGCCCGTGTGATTGGCATGCGACCCGGCAGGATCCTGTTTCGCCATATTATACCCAACGTGCTTTCTCCGGTTGTGATCATCTCAGCTGCAAATTTTGCAACGGCCATCCTGCTTGAAGCAGGGCTCAGTTTCCTTGGAATTGGGGTGCAGCCACCTGTGCCTACCTGGGGAGGCATGATCAAGGACCATTATGGATTTATCATCGTGAACCAGGGATACCTGGCGTTCATTCCCGGGATCGCCATTATGCTGATGGTGCTGGCTTTTACCCTGGCTGGGAATGGACTCAGGGATGCCCTGGACAGCAGGAGTACATAAATTTCGATGCAAATAACCGCTCCTGTTCTTGCCAGTGTATGCTGAATTAAACGTGCCAGGGCTCCGGGCCTGTCGATAGTGCTACGTCAGCCGCTTGCGGTCCATCATGCGGTAGGAGAGAATGATGATGACAGTCACATATCCTGTTACCAGCAGGATATTCGCCCAGAGCGGGAGTCCCTCGGGCAGTATCTCCATGGATGCAGCATCCACATTCCCTTCGGAATTCATTTTTCTTTCGAATAATTCGATCAGATCGGGCAGGGGTGTCAGCTGGGTATTGGCCCGCATGGGAAAAAACCACCGTATCTCTTTTTCCCTGAAGATCAGGAACAGCACCGGTTCAATAAATGTACGAAACCCGATAAATGAAAGTATGGACATCGCAGTATTCTTGATAAGCAGGGCAAAAAGAAGTCCGATGATCATATAGGTGACTGAGGAGAGGAAATAGGGCAATAGCATCCAGCTGTTTTCCAGGGCGATGTTGAAAGTGAGTTTATAGCTATGTGTCAGCCCGAGCAACACCGAGGTAATACCGATCAGGAGTGTCGCCAAGAGCGCCAGCAGAAAGATCAGTACAAGCTTTTGAGACAGCAGTTCCCTGCGGCCAAGTCCGAAAATAACCTGCGTCTTGAAGGTGTGGTTGGAGAATTCATTGGTCGTGATCATGATCACGATCAGTGCCAGCAGTATATTGTAGGGTTCTGTTATCCAGGTCATAAATGGCCATACATGCGGGAACCGGAACAGGTCGCTCAATGATATTACAGGGATCTGTTTGTCAATCAGTGGATAGATCACCAGGCCAAGAACGATGGCAACAACATACAGACCCAGCAAAATCTGGAAAGGGATATAATTCAGGATCTTGATCTGTTCGATGCGTATCAGTTTTCTCACGTGTAAAAATTTCAATTAAAATAATACGAATTATCAATTATGTGTTAATTCAACATGGTTGTATCCACCTGGCCACTATTCCTTAACAAGCTGCAAGAACTGCGCTTCAAGACTTTTTTTGCGGCTTACCAGGTGATCGATCACCACATTATGCTCAAAAGCAAACCTGTTCAAATCGCCGATCTCCATGCCTGGTTGCAGCATGGCTACCAGTACGCCGTTCTCGGTACGGGTTTCGGTAACGACATTGTTCTTTTCCAGCAACTTTATCAATTTTTCATTGTCTGCGCATGAGAATTCCACCACCTCATCCTCGGTGAGGATCTCTTTTACCGATCCGGCTGCCAGCAGGTCACCATTTTTCAGTATGGCGACATGGGAGCATATTTTTTCAACTTCTGAGAGGATGTGGGAGGCCAGTATCAGCGTTTTTCCTTGTTCAACCTGTTCAATAATTGTTTCCCGTACCTCTGCGATCCCTTCAGGGTCCAGTCCGTTGGTGGGCTCATCCAGTACCAGTACCGCGGGATCTCCCAGCAATGCAGCGGCAATACCCAGCCGCTGTTTCATTCCCAGGGACAGGGTTCTGAACCTCGATTTTCTGCGGTCATATAACCTGGTTTCCCTGAGCACCCGATCAATGTCCTCGTAACCAATATTTTTGATGGTACAGATGATCCTGAGATTCTTTTCCAGGTTAAGATAGGGATAGAAATGTGGCGTTTCAATCAGGGAACCAATCTGTGCCCGTTGTTTCGGGCTTGGTGTTTCATTGAACCAGTTGTAGGATCCTGTGTCTTGCCGAAGGATACCGGTTAGAATGGACAGTGTTGTGGTTTTACCGCTGCCGTTTGGTCCCAGGAGTCCATAGGCCTGCCCCTGTTCGATCTGAATCGACAGGTTTTTGATGGCCTTCACCGAACGATAGGATTTTGAAAGCTGCTGTATTTCAAGGACGTTCTGCACAGTTGTATCTTATTTATTGTCTGTCCATAAAGTCCGATAACTGCGTGCCTTGTTTCCGGACTTGTTGATCCGGCCATGCCGGCTAAATTGACAGACTTTGTTTAACAATAAAAATGAAGGGAATATTGCTACTCCCTTCATTTCATTATTTGGTAGTCAAGAGGTTTCCAAAATCAATTTCCCAGTTCTGAGAAGAATTTTATCCTGACGAGCCTGATTTCCTCTTCCGTATAATCTTCTGCTTCAAGTTCGCTCAGCGCTTCTTCAATGGATTCGGATTCAGCCTCCCTGAAATATTCGTAAATATCCTCGACACGATCTTCATCCATGATATCATCCAGGTAATAATTGATATTGATCCTGGTTCCGGAGTTCACGATGGCCTCGATCTCGTCGATCAGCTCTAGCATCTCCAGGTTCTTTGCATCGGCAATATCATGCAATGGGATCTTCCGGTCGATACTCTGAATAATGAAGACTTTTACTCCCGATTTGTTCACTACAGATTTCACCACCATATCCTGTGGACGGATGATCTCCTTGTCCTCCACGTAATTTTTGATGGTTTCAGCGAACTCCTTGCCGAATTTCTTTGCTTTACCAGCACCCACACCAACGATATTCTGCATTTCATCTACCGTCACGGGGTATTGAATGGCCATATCCTCAAGGGAAGGATCCTGGAAGATCACAAATGGTGGGAGTTCCAGTTTTTTTGCCATCTTTTTACGGAGGTCCTTGAGTATATGAATCAACTCCTCGTCCACCGCACCTGTTCCACCGCCTCCAGCCGCAGCATCATCGTTGGAGACAATGTCGTAATCATGATCTTGTGTTAACATTATCGAATACGGATTCTTTAAATACTCTTTTCCTTTATCACTTAACTTTAATAACCCATAATTTTCAATATCCTTGTAGACCAGCCGGGCAATCAGGGCCTGTCTCAATACAGCATTCCAAAATTTATTGTCCTTTTCCTTTCCTGCTCCGAAGTACTCATTATGATGGTGTTTATACGATTTCACAGCACTCGTGGCATTCCCGGCCAGCACATTTGCAATGTGCTCAGGTTTGAATCTTTCCTGAACCCCTAATATAGTTTTTAATGCCAATACAAGATACCCTTTGCCCTCAAATTTTTCTTTGGGATGCAAACAATTATCGCAATTGTTGCAATTTTCTTCCATAATCTCCCCGAAATAGTTCAGTAATAGCTTGGGCCGACAAACGGAAGATTCTGTATAAGAGACAGTTTCGAGAAGAAGTTGCTTGCCGATTTCCTGTTCAGCTACAGGTTTTCCCTGCATGAATTTTTCAAGTTTCTGGATATCCTTGTACCTGTAAAAGGCGATACATTTTCCTTCCCCGCCATCGCGACCGGCGCGACCGGTCTCCTGGTAATATCCTTCCAGGCTCTTCGGAACATCATAATGGATTACAAACCGCACATCCGGTTTATCGATCCCCATTCCAAATGCGATGGTTGCCACGATCACATCCACTTCTTCCATCAGGAACATGTCCTGGTTCCTGGACCGGGTGGAGGCGTCCATGCCTGCATGGTAGGGCAGGGCTTTAATGTTGTTAACTACCAGTGCCTGTGCCAATTCTTCGACCTTTTTACGGCTGAGGCAATAGATGATGCCGGATTTGCCCTTGTTGGCGCTGATGAACTTGATGATCTCCTTGGTGGCATGTATTTTGGGACGGACTTCATAATAGAGGTTATGCCTGCGGAACGATGATTTGAATACGTTCGCATCCATCATATCCAGGTTTTTCTGGATATCGCTTTGCACTTTTGGTGTTGCCGTGGCTGTCAGTGCTATGATGGGTGCGACACCAATGGAGTTGATAATGGGCCTGATCCGCCGGTATTCCGGGCGGAAGTCATGTCCCCACTCAGAAATACAGTGTGCCTCATCAATGGCGTAAAAGGAGACCTTCACCTTTTTCAGGAATTCGACATTGTCTTCCTTGGTGAGGGATTCCGGTGCGACGTATAACAGCTTGGTACGCATGCTGAGCACATCTTCCTTCACTTTTGCGATGGCACTCTTGGTCAGGGATGAATTCAGGAAATGAGCAACGCCCTCATCTGTACTGAATGACCGCATGGCATCCACCTGGTTCTTCATCAGGGCGATCAGGGGGGAGATCACAATGGCTGTTCCTTCCATCATAAGTGCCGGCAGCTGGTAACATAGCGACTTACCTCCGCCTGTTGGCATCAGGACAAAAGAATCGTTCCCATTAAGGACATTCTTAATGATAGCTTCCTGGTTCCCTTTAAAACTGTCAAACCCAAAATAGCGTTTCAGGAAATCAATTAATTGATGGTCAGTGACCTGCATGTGCTTAGGTTCTCCTCTTATTTTACTAAAAGTAGAAAAAATAATATTACTACTGAAATTTCAACTGTTAATTTATGCCAGGTTTTATTTGGCAATTTATTCAAATTTGAACAAATATGCTGGGTTATAGCTGCATTTCAGGCAAAAAAAATCCCTTGCAAGATTAAAAAAAATCATCGTTAAAACAGGCGTGCTGCAGAGATATTTTTTGTTACTTTGCAGCACTTTTTGAATTCGTTACACCTGATGGCAAAAGAGACCAAAGCTGAAATGTCATTTCTGGAGCACCTTGAAGTATTGAGGTGGCACCTGGTGCGATCTATCGTTGCAATTCTCATTTTTGCCATCATTGCCTTTATATTCAAGCGGGTCGTTTTTGACGTGATCATCATTGCCCCGAAAACCCCGGAGTTTCCAACGAACAGGTTATTGTGCATGCTGGGTCAGGAGGTAAATATTCAGCGGCTCTGCATCAACTCCCGGCCTTTCGGCCTGCAGACGGTAAAAATGGCTGAGCAGTTTGCCATGCACATTATCGTGAGCCTTGTGGGTGGATTTATTATTGCATTCCCCTATGTGTTCTGGGAGTTCTGGAGGTTCATCAAGCCGGCTATGTACGACAAAGAGAAACAAACGGCAAGTGGTGCAGTGTTTTATACGTCCCTGTTGTTTATGATGGGGGTGGCCTTCGGCTATTTTCTGATCGCACCCTTATCTGTGCATTTCCTGGGGAATTACCGGGTGAGCGAGGAGGTGATCAGTAACCCTACACTGCGTTCCTATGTGCAAACGGTTTCCTCCGTTACCCTCGCTTCGGGGATTGTGTTTGAATTGCCCATTCTTTCCTATTTCCTCACAAAGATCGGACTGATCACCCCTGAGTTTATGAAGAAATACAGGCGGCATTCCATTGTAGTGATTCTTGCACTATCAGCACTGATCACGCCCCCTGATATTTTCAGCCAGGTGATGGTATCCATGCCCCTGATCATTTTGTACGAGGTGGGAATCGGGATCAGCAGAAGAATCATCAGGGAAAGAAAGAAAAAAGAGGAGGCCGGGGAAAGTTAGTGCAGTCGTTTTTAAGGTAATGTAACCGGTAAAGATAATGTAACCGGTAAAGATAATGTAGCTGGTGAATATAATGTAGCTGGTGAAAATAACGTAGCTGGTGAAAGGGTAATACAGCCGCTGAAGATAATATTGTAACATGAACGCCGTTTTCAATACGTGCACCATATGGAAAAAATGAGACTACATACCCACAACCTGGTAAAGAAATACCGGTCCAGGACCGTAGTAAATCATGTTTCCGTGGATGTTTCACAGGGAGAGATCGTTGGATTACTCGGACCAAACGGCGCAGGGAAGACCACTACATTTTATATGATCGTAGGGCTGATCACACCCAACGAGGGAAAGATTTATCTTGACGATAAGGAAATTACTTCCGAGCCCATCTACAAGCGTGCACGGATGGGGATTGGCTACCTTGCACAGGAGGCATCGGTGTTTAGAAAGCTGAGCGTGGAAGACAATATCAAAGCCGTGCTGGAGATGTCAGATATCTCCAAGCCAGAACAAAAGCATATCGTGGAATCGTTGCTGGAAGAGTTCGGGCTCCAGGGAATCAGGAAGAGCATCGGTATCCAGTTGTCAGGGGGAGAAAGAAGAAGAACAGAAATTGCCCGTGCCCTTGCACTCAGTCCTAAATTCATCCTCCTTGATGAACCTTTTGCCGGGGTGGATCCAATTGCCGTGGAAGATATCCAGGAGATCGTTTCCAGGCTGAAAGACAAGAATATTGGTATCCTGATCACGGATCACAATGTACATGAAACCCTTTCGATCACAGACCGCGCTTATCTTCTGTTTGAGGGCTCGATCCTGAAAGCGGGTACAGCAAAACAGCTCACCGAAGACGAGCAGGTTAGAAAGGTCTACCTTGGACAGAATTTCGAACTGCGCTGAGCCGTACCACCGGAACTTTCAATGATCAAAAAATGAGCATATTAGATCATGTCCATCTGCCCTTTTTTTCTTTTTAGTTTGTAAAAAAAACTGTTACCTTTGCACGACCAATTTTTTCGCGGATGTGGCGGAATTGGTAGACGCGCTAGACTTAGGATCTAGTTCCTTTGGGAGTGGGGGTTCGAGTCCCTTCATCCGCACCATGAACTGACAAAAACCGCAGGGCTTTCACACCTGGTTTGCCTGTGCGGTTTTTTCTAATTGAGTTATAATTTTTTGAATATGGATATTACAAGAGAAAACGTAAACGATCTTAACGCATTATTGACAGTTACAGTTGAAAAAACAGATTACGAGGAAAAAGTGGACAAGGTGCTGCGTGATTACCGCCGCAATGCCAACATCAAGGGCTTCAGGCAGGGCAACGCGCCGATGGGAATGATCAGGCGCATGTATTATGTGCCGGTGCTTGCCGACGAAGTAAATAAGCTGGTGTCGCAGTCATTGTATGATTACCTCAGCAAGGAAGAGATCAATATCCTGGGTGAACCGCTGGCAAAGAAGAACGAAGAAAAAAGCATTGATTTTGAACAGGATGAGCAGTTTGAATTTCAATTCGAACTGGGACTTTCGCCGGAGATCAACCTGGAAATTACTGAAAAGGAAAAATTCCCATACTACAAGATCAAAGTAGCGAAAAAGGAGTTGGAAGAGTACAAGGAGAATGTGGCGAAGCATCATGGAGAATTTATTTCTGTTGATGCAGCTGATCATGATGAACTCATTAAGTGCAACCTTGAGAAAGTCAACAAGGAGGGTGAAGTTGTGGAGGATGGCATCCGTGTCGAAGATGTTTCCATGTCACTGGAGATGATGAAAGACAAGGATCAGCAATTGCTTTTCAAAGCTGCAAAAAAAGGCGACGAGATCGTCTTTGATGTAAAAAAAGCATATCCGAACGACACAGAGGTTGCATCGCTGCTGCGAATCAACAAGGAAGAAATCCCGATGATCGACGGGAAATTTAAATGTACCATCAATGATGTGCAAAAATTTGAAAAGGCAGAGATCAACGAAGAACTTTTCAACAAGATCTATGGTGAGGGGAATGTCAACACCGAAGCTGAATTTGATGACAAATTGAAGGAGGAGATGAAGGTCCAGTATGAACGCGACAGTGAATACCGGTTCGGGATCGATGTGAAGGAGATGTTGACCAAAAAAGCAAAGATTAATCTGCCTGTGGATTTCCTGAAAAGATGGTTGCTGGAAACGAACGGTAAGATGACGCAAGAGCAGGTGGAAAGCGAGTTCTCGCAATATGAAG
>CAZPTO010000005.1:0-20487 GCA_964589155.1 uncultured Bacteroidaceae bacterium
CCAAAGATGGTGAACACGGATCCCATTTCATCCAGCAGATTGGTTTGTATCACAGCGAAGTAGCGCGGTTCGCCATAGAAACTGGCAATCGCGAATACTTTGGTGACCAGCCATTCGGGTTTGTGCCCTGTAAAATAGGCATAAAGCATCGCCAGCCCGGCAAGAAACAGGCGCAGACCGGGAATTTTCCAGCCGGCTGATAATAGGGGAAACTTGTTAATCAGTAGGTCAGTTGAATAGGAATAATCTCACTTGATCCGTCTTCAAAATACATTTCATATCCAACCAGTCCGAACCTGTGGTTGAATACCAGTTTTGCATTTGAGAAACCGGGGACGGCCCTGCCGGTCTCCTTGACCGTAATGGTTTTCAGCAGCCACCCGTTCCATAAGTAGTCATCTTCTTCCGATTTTTGCACCACTTCGCGCACGAGGGTTTGCCCGTTTCTCTTCAGGGTATACTTGTCGCCGACCTTGGCATCGTACTTTACAAGGGTAAAGGATGTTCCATCGTCGTAGACACTCTGCACGCCTTCGGTAGTTACACGGTATTTTGCATCAAAATGGGCGGTCCCGTCATAACCGGGTAATCGTTGCTGAATCGTTTCGATTTCATCATCAGAAAAATCTGCTGTCAGGGAGAGGACAGAAATCCCGTCCTCAAGGTCTGTGATTTCAGCAGTTGCACCCTGCAGGATTGCAGGCGCATTTGTGCTGGTGACCTGGACTCCGATTTCGCCAAATTCTGATTGGTCACCTCTTAATTCGGTTGTACTGTCGTCGCAGGAGGTGAAGGTAACGAGAAGAATAGCAGTCAGGGCTATTCCGGGAATTTTTATATTCATTATTTCAGTTATTGTTGAGGCAAGTCAAGGTAGTTATACTTATTTTATTTTGCAAATCAATTCCGTTGCATGGTTTTTTTTTTACACGAATGGAGTGCGCTGAAATCCGAACAGCCTTCATGGAATCTGATATATCGGTGATTATTATACAATGCAGTGTGTCCCTGAAAAGAATATTTTATTAACGGAGAATACTACCGGCCAACCTGTTCGCATTTGAAAATACTTAGCTACTTTTGATGCGTGAAAAAACATTTCAGTATAGCAGGCATATTCCTTCTGATGGTCATCTGGTTCCTTGCACCGGGTGCTGCGGTAAATTCTTATGCGTATTCTGATTTCCGCGATGATCTGGTTTCCGCGCATGTCGCGGTGGTCCCTGATTTTTCAGCAAATTTTTTCTGCGATCCAACACCGGCGGAAAGCGAGGTCAATGGCTTCAACTACTTTTCCGTCCCCGTTTGCATAGATCCGTTCAGTGAACCGGGGGCCGTTAACAAAGCTATCGAGCGAAGCTTTGAATCAGAATTTGCCCAGTGCACCAGGCATTCCAGGGATTTCCTGGTTCAATACCGGAAATCAGATATCATTTTTCCTTTTCATTATTTCTGGTAATACAATATTAAACAGGATGTTGAAAAGCAAAGACGGAAATCAGAAAATGATCGACAGGCTGGAATTGTGCTTCATTTCCAAAGCGAAAGACAAACCGGAGATAAAACTGGAATTCTTTAACGCAGATGTACATCCCCAGCTCTACGGAGAGCTTCAGACAGTGGAAAAATGGTCGAAACTTATCAACGGGCGACTGAAACCAAAGAACTAGTTCTGCAGCAGTGTCAATAAGATCCGGTGTTTCTATGTTGTCATTTTTTTCTATATTCATCCTGAGGTTCATGTAACGATTACACACAATGAAACAGATGAACAGGACAACGCTCTTCCTGCTGCTTACTTTCGGCATCTGCTGGACCGCAGCTGGCATTTTTGCCCTTGCAGGAGGAACATATAAAGGGCTCCCCGGAACGATCCTGGCCACGGGCTACATGCTTGTGCCGGCTATTTCCGCGATCATCGTAACCAGGCTGGTGCACCGTGAGAAGATCGGTAAAAACCTGCTGGTCTCCTTTAAGATCAACCGCTGGTTTTTCGTGGCGTGGCTCACTCCACCCGTGATTCATTTTGCATCGCTGGGGATCGCATTGTTGTTCCCGGAGGTAAGCTATTCGCCCGATATGGAGGGGATGTTCGACCGGTACGAGGGTGTTCTCAGTCACGAGCAGATGGAGGACATGCGGTTCTCAATGGCCATGATGCCGCTGCACCCGCTCCTGATGGCGGTTTTGCAGGGACTGCTGGCAGGGATCACCATCAATGCAGTGTTCGGTTTCGGCGAAGAGCTGGGCTGGCGCGGTTTTTTGGTGCGGCAGCTGCAGGGAAAGCGTTTTGTGACAGCATCGCTCATTATCGGAGCGATCTGGGGTATCTGGCATGCACCCATTATCCTTTTCGGACATAACTATCCGAATTTCCCGGTGGCAGGGGTGTTTATGATGACCGCCTGGTGTATACTGCTGAGTCCGCTTTTTCTTTACATCACTTTAAAGTCTGGATCTGTAATCGCAGCTTCCGTGATGCACGGAACACTGAATGCCACCGTCGGGATCGGCATTATGATGCTGGATGGCGGGAGCGAACTGAAGGTGGGGGCTACCGGGCTGGCGGGATTTATATCGCTGGCGGTAGTTACACTGTTTTTCTTTCTCTACGACAGGTATGTCAGCCGGGACCGAATCATGACGCATTCAATCTGACCAATAGTGTTTTGCAATCCGAAGAAATGAATACTGAAGAATCTGTCACATTGGTAAAAAAGTACCAGGAAAAACTTCTGTTGTCGGATAAACAATTTCAGAAATGGGCGGGAAAAAGATACGTGGTTTTAATAGAGGTCTCTGAATGTATTGAAGTTGTTGATTTTCCGATAGATAAAAGTGATTATGGAAATATGGACGACTGGTTGCCTGTTGAAAATATCCAAAGTGTGAAAGCTTATTGTTGTCTTAAAGAAATACCTGCGGGTAAGAATCGCAAAAGGTGATCTGTGGATTAGCTTCAAACACCCTGATCTGTATCCTGTCGTCGTTCGATGGGTTTTCCTTATATTGCATATTGTTGCAATATCAAACAGCGAGGAACTATGAACGTAAGCAGATCATTATGGATACCATTGTCATTACTGGCGATGATTATTATGTCCGCCGGATGTAAAACTGGACAGAACAGTGCTGAGACCACCACTCCCTGTAAACCGGTGGCAGATCAACCTTTATGGGAAATCAAGAACGGGAAGTTTTACCTGGACGGCACCTGGCAGTTTCTGAAAATTGCAAAACCATTGCGGAATTTTGGCAAAAAGGAGGATGTAGACCAACTGATCAGTGACCTGGATATCCTTCAGGAGAAAAACTACACAACCATCGAGATCAACTGCTACTGGCATCATTTTGATTTCGACGGGGATGGAAAAATGGATGTATCGCTCGAACCGTTGAACAGGCTGATCGATTCCATTTATGCAAAGGAAATGTATCCCTGCCTGTCGGTGGAAACCTATGCGGTTGGAGGTGGTCAGATCCCGGAGGGGTTCTGGGAAAGCTACCCCGATGCGTATTGTATCAACGACAAGGGTCAGCGGGTGACCGACACGGAATATGGGTTTAACAATGATGTTATTTCCATTTACCACGAGGGGTACCGCCAGGCGGTTCATACATTTATCAGGAACCTGGCCACGGGGATCGATACGAAAAAGATCCTCTATTTTGAAACCACGGTGGAGCCCCAATACATGGGAGCCATCAACATATGCTACAGTGAGCACGCCAGGGCAGCCTATGAAGCGTGGCGGGAAACCAACAACATCACCGATGCCGGGTCTGCATTTCCGCAATCTTTTCCCGTTCCGCAAAGTTTTGTGGAGCATGCAACGTGGAACAAGTTCAGGGCACAATTCCTGGGCCGCTGGGTAAGCGAAGATGCGGCGGCTTACAGGGAGGTTGCAGGAGAGGATGCGTATGTTGCTGTCGATTACCTGGACGCCGCCGAGCATACCATGATGCGAAGACACGGCGATCCGGTCGAATTTTTATCGAATCTGGAAAATGTGAATATTATCCAGGTCAACTGGAGCTGGTATTTTCCCACCAACAGTCCGAACCAGAAAGCCTATGACAGGGTCTACCAGGTGAGGGATGCACTGGACAGGGATTGGGCCGTGACGGAACACATGACTTTTAACGGAAGTGATTTCGTAAGATATGACGATGCAACCCTGCGGAAGATCCTGATGAATACCCTGCGCCAGGGAACACGGTTTGGATGGGAATTTGTGAATGTTGCCAACAGTTCAAAGAATAATTTCAGCTTGTACAACGACGACTGGAGTCCCAAACGTGTCATGCAGGTGGTCGATGACAACTGGGACTACTGGATGGAGCAGGTGCACACGATTGAATCACCTTTCGGCTCCTGAGAAGTATAACACGGTTTGTGCCGGTTTTTCTTTATGTTACTATCCGGATACCGCCAACCCGGGTAAAAACCCGGCTGGGTGCTCCAATGATTTTTTTTCATATATTACGCATCGTATTTGGTGAACCCGTATGTATGGTTATGAACTAAATCCTTTATACTCCCGGCTATGACAAAAAACATTTCCTCCTGTTTACGCATTCCTTTGCGCAAGACCCTTGTTTCCATACTTTCCCTGGTGATTGCCCTGTTTGTGTTCGCCCGTCCCGTGATGGCCGATGAGAACAGCGGTGAGGAAGTATACAAATACCTCTCTGAAAGGGTAAACAGGGGCGACAGTGCTTTTATTGGTATGCTGAATACCATGTCGCGGGAGCTCGACTGGAGCAATGCGGAGAATATTGCGTTCCAGGGACATTTAAGGTTCCTCACTGCTCCTGTTGCGGGGGATGCCGATCAGACCAGGCTCTTTTTTATCCGGAATGCCGAGAAGGGAAAAATTTATATTCTCAGCATTCCCGACAGGGGAGACCCGGATTACCAGGAACTTGAGGAGTTGATTGAAAACAAGCTCAAATTCAATGTCCGGCTCCTTGAAGCTGATGTTGACGGGGCATCCTACCAGTTCGCACAATTCAATACACGACCGGAACAACCACTTTTTGATAAGGTGTTCAGGTTAATGATCATCCTGATGTTGTTCCTGATCATGGTGGGGATGGGCCTTACCTTAACCGGGAAGGATTTTGCGGTGCTGGTCTCCAGGCCAAAGGGCATCATTATCGGGGAGCTCCTGCAGTTCGGGATCATGCCGCTGATTGCCATGGGGTTTGGTTACCTGCTGGGTTTTCACGAGAGCTATCCGTATATCTATGTGGGGATGATCCTGATTACAGCCACGCCGGGAGGCGTAACTTCCAACCTGATGACACATTATGCCAAAGGGGATGTTGCATTGTCGGTTGCCCTCACCTCCATTTCCACCGTGCTGTCCATCTTTTTTGTACCGCTGCTCCTGAATGCTTACTGTGCCAATATCCCGGAGGTGAAGGTGCCGACCAGTACGATCACGGTTACCATTGTTGTGCTGGTAATCATTCCCCTGGCGATTGGGATGATCATCAGGCATTTCAATGAAATTTTTGCCAAGAAAATGATACCGGTGTTCAGTATCCTTGGCATTGTTGCACTCCTGTTCCTGATCATTGCAGGCATTTTTAATAATCTTGAAGGGTTTGCCGACACGCAGCGGCACGGTTTCAGGTTTTATTCGATGATCCTGCTGCTTACCTTCACGGGCATGTTTGTCGGCGCCCTGGTCCCCCTGCTGTTCGGGATATCAAAATTCCAGGCCAGGGCCATATCACTGGAGACAGGGCTGCGGAATGCATCCCTCGCCATGACCATTGCACTGCTGATCCAGGATTCCATGGGTGATTTTCACTCCTCCATGTTCTGGGTATCGGGAATGTTCGGACTCACCATGTACCTGGCCGGACTTGTTGCCATCAAGGTATATCCCAGGATATTGCCGGTCCGTGACCAGGCAGGTGATAATGATGGCATCAGATAACAATCTGGGAAGAGTACTGGTGACTGGTGGAGATTGAAAGTAAGTATTCTTTATTCCACCCCCCGGATGTTCCTGTTGGGTTCCGGGCCCATCTCCAGCAGCAGGGTTCCTCCTCGCACGACTGACTGGTGATCGATCCATGCCCGGTCGGTCTGCTCACCGTTGAACGTGACGGACTGAATGTAAAAATTTTCAGCCTTATTGTTCGTGGTCTCGATCACCAGGGAATCACCCGGATAGTAATCCTTGTTGAGATGGATGGTGACCCGGTTGAATATGGGGCTGCCCAACTCGTACACCGGCTCAATGGCCGGCCCGCCTTTCATAGAAAAAAGTCCCATTTTAAGGAGCACCGCCAGCGATCCCATCAGTCCCTGGTCCTCATCCCCGGAATATCCCCGCTGGGGCGAAATCCCGCTGTACACGCTGTCGGTCACCAGCCTGCTCCACTTCTGGGTGAGCCAGGGCGCCCCGGCATAATTGAAAATAAAAGCCGTCTGCATGGAAGGCTGATTGCCATAGTTGATCCAGGTCCGCCGGTTTTCAACAAGCGTTTCATCTGCATGCCGCTTCGAAGCCACGAATCCGCGTGGGTGTGACCGTTCAAAGGAGCGGTTCAGCTTGCTGACCAGGCTGTCCGGACCTCCCATCAGCGCTGCAAGTCCTTTGAGGTCGTGGGGAACGAACCAGGTGCTCTGCGCGGCATTGCTTTCCACCCAGCCGTCCCGGTACTGGAGCACATCAAAAGGTTTTCGCCACTGTCCGTCCACATCTTTGATCCACATCCATCCTTTCTCGTCGTACCAGGTGTTTTTATAATTCCGGGACCGCTCCATAAAATATTCATAGTCGTCGTTTTTACCCAGGACCTTTGCCATTTGTGCCAGGGTAAAGTCCTGGTACGCATACTCCAGGGTCTGCCCCGATCCGTCCTCATGAAAGCCTTTCCCTCCTTCGGGCAGCGGGTGGGGGATATAACCCCGGTCCATGTAGTATTCCAGTCCTCCCCCGGTAAAGGTGTTGTGCTCATAACCGGCTTTGCTCATGAGTCCCCCGGGCAGGTGGTTCTTTTTCATGGCCGCATATGCTTTTTCCGCATCGAAACCACGAATGCCTTTCATGTAGGCACTCACGATGAACGGGGTGGAGGAGGCGCCTGTCATCACAAAGGTATAGTTCCCTCCCGAGGGTCCGCGCGGGATCAGGCCACCGTCTTCATACATCAGCAGCATGGAATTGACAAACTCCTCGCTGATCTCCGGGTAGACCAGGTGCCACAAAGTGTTCAGGGTCCACTGTGCACCCCAGAAGGAATCGGAATTGTAATGGTTGAAACGGGGACGTCCGTCTTCGTCCAGGGGGATCTGCCCGATCCGCCTGTTTTCGACTTCTCGCCTGATCTCGCCGGTCTTCCTGGCCTCCCCAGGGCTTCTGTCTTCATCATTCCTGCCGGTCTCCCCGATCCGCCTGTCCTCGTCCGTTCGCCTGTTCTCTTCAGTGCTGCCGTCCTCTCCGGCGCTGGTCCTACTGGTCTCACCGGTCAGATATGCTCCCCCGGTCATGTCACAGTATTTCCCGTTCACATCACTGATGACCCGGCGGCCCTGCAGTGCGTGCCAGAGGTCGGTGTAAAATCTTCTTTGCTGCGCTTTTGTCCCCCCGCTGATCCGGATCCGTCCCAGCATTTCGTTCCATTCGGCGGCTGATTCCTCAATAATCCGGTCAAAATCCCAGTGCGGCAGTTCGGTTTCCAGGTTCAGGCGGGCCTGGGCGATGCTCACGTAGGAGATCCCCACTTTCATTAGTCTCACTTCCCCGGCCAGGCTGCTGAATTCCATCCAGCAGCCTGTGCGCGGACCTTCCAAAATTTCGAACTCCCCCGCAGGTTGGCCAGCCTTCCATCCCTTCAGCGCATCGAACGGTTGATCCACCTGTGCCACGAAGTGCACCCACACCGGTTTGGGACGGCGGCGGGTGGGGGCCATGATGGCATATCCTTCGATCTCCGTGTCACTCACCTTTCTGATCATTGCACTGTCGGTATCACACGGTCCCAGGAACGTGGAGAAGTCGAACTGGATGTTGCTCTGGTCGGAAGCAGGAAACGTGTACCGGTGAAAACCCACCCGTTTGGTCGAGGTGAGCTCCACGTTGATCCTGTAATCTTCCAGCAGCACCTGGTGATAGCCCGGCCTGACGGTTTCATTCTCGTGGGAATAGGCCGAACCATAGACATCTGCCCCCAGGTGGCCCCTGCACTCTCCCGTGGTGGGGAAGACCGGTATGCCGGAGAGCTGCCAGGCATGGATATGGCTGAAGGCCCGGATGGAGTCCTCGTTGTAGCGGTAGCCTGAATTCCAGGCCCCGTTGATGATCATGTCGGGACTCAGGTTCACCATCCCGAAGGGACGCGTGGCGGAGTTGAAAAAGAACCAGCGCGAATTCGCTGCATCCACCAGCGGGTCGACCAGGTGCACCACAGCGTTTTCATGCCGCACCCCTGTCTCCCGATGTCCGGAGCATGCGGATGCGGTGAGTAGCAAAAGTACAATGATTCCTTTCCCCCGGAAAAGTGACTGAAAGCAGCAGCGTTTTCGCATGGTTGATCAATATTATGGGTTATGATTCGTATTCCCGTTTTCCCCTGGATTGTAAAGATCATTATTTTTTCAAAAAATCCCATTAATGTTACCAGGCAGTTGCCGGATTGAATTTTTGTCACATCTCTAACATGTTAATATCATCCAGGTCAACCGGAGTCCCAGGCGTGTCATGAAGGTAGTGCATGATAACTGGGAGTACCGGATGGAGCTGGCAGAAAGTACAGGAGCGGGATCAGGATCCTGAAATGATCATAGAGGAGTAGTTGCGCCGTTTTCCTTTTTTGTTCGCATGATGGTGAATCGTATATGGAATGGAGCAGGACTTCAGGGATTTGTAGCTATTTCTGCTACATGCTTATCATTGCCTGGACTACAACAACCTATGTCAATTCACTACACTTCTTTCTTCAAAAATGAAATAAATTTAATACCATGATTTACAGATAAATTATTTGCAATGATTAAAAAAGCAAGACGTATGTTGACACACCAAAAAATTGTTTTGCAGGCAGTAAGCGATAATACATATCTGTTCAGAAAGGAATTGATTAAATCTATGCTGTGGTTAAATGAACATGATCAGTATAAATTAAAAATATGGGTTCGTGCAAAATATTTGGAACAGCATAAAGAGATCATAGATGAGGTGTTGTATAAGGAAAAATACAGGTCTGATGAATTACTTCATATTATATCGCTTCGGAGAGCATTTGAAAACTTATAAAAAGCATGCTCTTGAAAACCATCGATATAATCACTTTGAAAAATATATCCAGAAGACATCCGCTAAGCGTAAAAATAACTACCACCAACACCTATTGCTATGTACATAATTGAACGAAGAAGTAATTTTGACAAACTACCGGAAGATTCATTGCTGATTTTTTATGAAAATGACTCCTGGGCAGTCAAACTCAGAGGTAATTGCCTGAATTCCTATAAATGCAGCTCGATAAAAGATGCAATCAAGGTGGCAAGGGAACTTGCAGAGAGTTACCATACCAGGATTTTTATCCTGGATTAAGTGCGTGCATACAACTATTTTATATCAGTGCTAGTGTACAATACACGTTTTCTTAACGTAAATACTGTCAATAACTTTATTATCGAGGAAGTTTTTGTAGATTTGGTTATAACGTTTTTTACTTGCTGATAATCAATTGAATTCCTGTAACTAATGTAAGCGAGGAGGCTTAAAATGGGAAATAAAAAAATAAATGAAAAGCAAAGCGTACAGGAACCAATTGAATCCCTTAAACAACAATCGAAAGCATCAATTAAGGATCGATCTGGCGTTGGATATCTTGAATCTCTGAATATCCTTGAATTAATCCATGAACTAAAAGCTCACCGGGCCGGACTTGATCTTCAGAATGATGAAATCAGGCATTTACAGCAAGAGATGTCAGAACTTCAACAGGAGGTTAAACAGTTGTATGACAATGCCCCCTGCGGTTATTTAAAAATGGACAAGAATGGCAATATCACGAATGCCAACCTCATGGCTCTTGACCTGTTAAAGATAAAGTACCAGGACCTGGTGCAATCCGGTTTCAAACGGTTTGTAGCACCAAAATATAAAAGATCATATCAAAAGTCCCTGCAGAAGGCCGCAGAATCCGGAGAACAACAACGGGTTGAACTACAACTCCGGAATAGTGTAAATAAGACAATTAGTATATTATTGGAAATTGATGCTGAATTTGATGATGCAGCAGAATTTCTACATTACAGATTAGTGATCCTCAACATTACCCTGCAAAAGCTGGCAGAAAATAAATATCAGGAGAGTGAAAAACGGTATCAAGCTGTTTTTGATAATTCTCCAATAGGATTAAACGTGTTTTCAATGGAAGGTCAAATTCTGGATGCTAACAAGGCCAGTTGTAAAATGCACGGCTACACGAAAGATGAAATCCTGGGACTTATGCCAAAAAATCTTGTTAAACAGGATTTTATAGATGAGTGCAAAGGTTTTCTGCAAACACCAGCAGAAGAAAATCACTTTCATGCATTTACAAAAAATATTAAAAAAGATGGTACCGAATTCCCAGTCGAGGTGATTGGGGTAAAATTTCCAATACAGGGAGAACTTGGCTTTTTGGGAATCACACATGACATTACCGAGCGGATCGTTGCCAAAGAAGAGCTTGAGAAAAGCCATGAAAAATTCCAGAGCCTTTTCAGACAATTGCCCGTTGCGGTATTGATTGTTGATATGGACGGAACTATCCTGGATTTTAACAGTGAAACGATGCTTAACGGCATTCCGAGGGAGGCGTTGCTCGGGAAAAAATTTTCCAGTTTGAATATTTCCTGTAAACGCAAGTTGAGTAAAATATTCAGCGATGTCTCAGACGGTGATGTCAACCCATTTGAGTGCGAAGTCAGGAGAACATCCGGTAAAATCTGTGTGATTGAGATGCATCCGGAAGTGATTACCTATGATGACACAAAGAAGCTTTTATTTACCTTACTGGATATTACAAAGCGCAAGAAATCAGAACAAATAATTGAAAAAAAAACGCAACAATTACATTCCCTCACACAGCATTTACAGTCAGTTCGAGAAGAAGAAAAAGCGTATATAGCCCGTGAAATCCATGATGAATTAGGACAGGTATTATCAGCGCTGAACATGAATTTATCAGGTTTAGAACAGGAAATAAATAACGAAACTATTGCAGTCAACCGACAGAAAATATTAGCTGAACTGCGCGATTCGAAAGATATAGTCAGAAAAGCGATAATCGATGTCAGGAAAATGATCACTGAACTCAGGCCCCCGGAGCTTGATATTTTGGGGCTCATACCTGCACTAAAGCGGCAAATAAATGATTTCGAAAAAAATAGTAAAATAGCGGTTGACTTCATTTCAGAAGCAGATGATATCGAGCTGGATGAGACGTATAATATCGCCTTGTTCCGAATCGTTCAGGAAGCATTGACCAACGTAGCCAAACATGCAAAAGCGACCAGGGTAAAAATTGTTTTAGGCAAAAATGGGAACATAATCAACCTTTCGATTGTCGATAACGGGATCGGGTTTGACTCAAAAGTAAGCAATCGAAAAAAATCATTTGGCTTGCTTGGTATGGAAGAAAGGGTAATGCTGCTGGATGGAAATATAAATATAAAAAGTGAATCTGGACGGGGAACTGAAATTTCGATTAATATGCCTATGCCCGGTTGATCATGTGCTCTCATTATCGGTAATAACTTCCTTCTGTGGTGGGGTAACGAGACAATTAATTAAACAATAAATCAGACTGTCAATGATTAAATTACTTATCGTCGATGATCACTTTCTCATCAGGGAGGGGTTAAAAAAAACCCTTAGATCTGAAAAGGATATTGATGTGGTTGGCGAATTGAAAAAAGGTACCCAGACAATCGATTTTATTCAAAAAAATGATTGTGATATCATCATCCTGGATATTAACTTACCGGATAGAAATGGGATTGATATACTTAAAGACGTAAAAGCCATCAAGCCAGGTGTTCACGTCCTTATTTTAAGCGCTTACCCGGAAGATGAGTTTGCTGTCAGGGCCATTAAAGCAGGTGCAGCAGGTTATATTACCAAAGACAGGGCACCGGATGAACTTATTAAGGCAATCAGAAAATCAGTAAATGGTGGAAAGTATATCAGTGAACAATTAGGGGAACAACTTGCATCCGATTTAACCGGAGGTTATTTAGAAAAAGCGCACGATAAATTATCTGACCGCGAATTACAGGTTTTATCCATGATAGGTTCCGGAAAATCAACAAACGAGATAGCATCCAGCCTGTCAGTGAGTACCAGTACGGTAAGCACTTACAAATCTCGAATAATTGAAAAAATGAATTTTAACTCTTCTTCCCAGATGATCCGTTATGCGATCAAATACAATTTGTGACCCGGGATAAAAGCTGTTTGACCAGGAGAAAAGGGTTCATCCGGCTTACTATGTGTATATTGAAAAATTGTAAGCTAGAGAATTAATCAATTAAGATAGAATTCAGGTCAAAGAAAAAGATTTATTCATAAAAAAGAAAAAAAGGTCTTAAAATCCTTAAAAGATTTTATTTATCTTGGTCAGAGGAAAACTACTGGCGATAAAATTCCCGGTGAGGATGCAGGCAGTTTTATCCCATTGGTGCAGCTAAACTATATCGCTAACATTATATTTTAAATAAATGAAACCCTCATCATTGAGCATTTTAATTTGGCGCCGAGCTAAAGGTTCAGCGGAGCAATGACAAAAGAACATGAACCTCATTTAATTAAAAAAACAATATGAAAAAGCAATTTCTACTCCTTTTTTTTCAAATAAGTATTTTATCTGTCCTGAACATACAGGCCCAGACAACTACCGCCAGCATCAACCTGAATTTTCAAAGCAGTTCAGATGATCTGCCGGTGATCCGGGCAAAGGTTTACGTGGTGCAGGAAGATGATACAATAGCCTCTGGTTTTTCAGATGAAGCGGGTATATTCAGTTTTGAAACAGATTTGGAAATTACCGGTGTTGATGAATATTTTGTTGACCAGCAGGAGCTATCTGTTTCACCAAATCCTGTGACTGGAAATGAGGTTATCATCAGATCAGGCTTGTATGCATTGAATGAAAGTGAAAGCCAGATCAGCATTTATGATGTGTCGGGGAAGGTATATTCTGAAAATGACCATTTCCCCCCGGGATCTTATATTTTATCTATCAAAACACCGGGTGTTGATGAACTTCTCAACAGCAATTTCATCATTTCCCGCCCGGGGCATTATCATTTCAGGTTGGACCACTCGAATGCAGGAGATGGTGCTGCGAAGAAGGCTGCCGCCAATGAAGGAACCCCTTTTCTTGTGGTTGCCGAAAAATCCGAGTTCGTCAACTACCAGGATACCGTTTACCTGGTGAGTACCCAGGAGAATTATGAACTTACGCTAACTGCGGCTGAAAAACCGACCCCACTTTTCTCTGTCAGCGGAACCCGGACCGTAGGAGAAACCATTTTCTTCGACGGAAGTGGCTCAGTGGGAGCCACTGAAGAAGCGTTGAAATATACCTGGAATTTCGGGGACGGTGGAAATAGCGGAGGCGAAAAAACGGCACATATCTACACAGCGCCTGGGACGTATGATGTCTACCTGACAGCAACAGGAAACTATGGTGCAAAAGATACGTTGATGCAGACCATCGAAATTTCTGCAGCTGCTCCGCCGTCAGATACAGCCCTGATTTCTGCTTTTGTAAGGGATCCGGATGGGCAGCCCATTGAAGGAGCAATGCTTACTGTGAGCGGGATGGATGAAGATTTTACAACAGATGCGCAAGGAGAGGCTGAATTACATGTCGGTGTGGAAACGGATGTTGCCATCAGGGTTACCAAAGAAGGATATACCTCACAGGTTCAATATGTGCATCTCAAAAACGGAAGTGAATTCGGGGATCATTATTTTACATTGACATCCAGGGAAAGTCCTGCCACTATTACCGAAGCTGAGTTTGGCTTTGAATACGCCAGTGCTCGCGGTGTAAAAGTCTCCATTCCTGTTGAAGGACTTGTTGATCAAAATGGAGCGTTCGTCACAGGAGATGTTGATCTCTACCTGACCCCTGTGGATGTGAGTGACCGGGATCAATTGAAAGCTTTTCCCGGTGAGTTTTCAGGAATTACCCCGGAAGGTGATGCTCCTGTTCTGATGACCTATGGCGTTGCCGAGTATATTTTTGAACAGGACGGGAATAAATTACAATTGAATGAAGGGAAGGTTGCAACCATTGAAATTCCTGTATTTATTACTACGCACCAGGATGGTACCCCTGTAGTGCCGGGTGATCAATCCCCCCTTTGGTCGCTGGATGAGCAAACAGGTCGTTGGGTAGAAGAAGGGACAGGGACTGTTGTTGAAAGTGAAAATTCACCAACAGGATTGGCCCTGCGTGCCGAGGTGAGCCATTTCTCCTGGTGGAACCATGACATTGCGCCAGAACCTTATTACCCGATCCCGGAGTGTAAGATTAACGATGAAAGTGGATTGCCAACGCTTGAAATTCCCCCGGGAGGATCATGTTACATTGAAGGTGAACTGGCTGGACCTAACGGTCCCAGGAACAGGCCAAGTACGTTGGGTGGAGGAAGCCCCTTGCCCGTCCCGCCCGACCAGGATATGTGGCTGTTCGCATCCGGCGGGAATGGTGTCTACCAGGGGAAAGTCAAAATCAATGGCCCGGCAGGCATCGAGGAAGTAATAATCATCCCGCTGGATATGATTTATTCGGGTGGCGATGGCGATTTAATTGAGGCGGATACATTGTTTGATGCTGCACTCGAGACGGTGGATGATGTGGATACCTATACGTTCAATGTCATTGAAGGAACGGCATACAACCTGGGCGTTGGCCGTGGGCTAAATTCCAACTTGTCAGGTGCAATATCGTTGTACGACGGAGCGGGGAACCATATTCAAACCAGTGGTTTTGGTGACAATGGCTTTAATTTTTCCTTTATTGCTGAGGAAAATGACACCTATACAGTGGAAATCAGGGGGACCGAAAATGTTCCCGGAGCCTACCGGGTTTCACTTGAGATCGTACCTGTGGTTTCCCTGGACAGTAACTTTGAGGTAGCCACCTTTTTCAAAGGGCAGGTAAAAAAGTTTTTATTTGCAGCACAGAAAGATCAGATCATCTATCCGTATGTCAGCTCTCAAGGATCCTATTATTTCAGGGTGCTGGTAAAAGATCCGAATGGCAATGCTGTTCTTAACAGTAATGGCAGGTATGTAAATACGCCCGGATATCATACGATTGTAGCGGATGGGATGTACACTTTTGAAATTGTATCTTCAATAAATGCGGAAAAAAACCACACGGTCGGACTGGCCACAATAGGTGAACCGGCCAGTTATCCCGTAGATGAAGAGATTTCAGTATTATCTGACAGTATCGGAGTGTACGGGAAACCCTATTTCTTCAGGTTTGAGGGTAAAAAAGACGATGTGATCAATTATGCCCTTCATACAAAAGATTCATTGTCTGCTTATTATATCCTTTATAGCCCCGGAGAAGAGGCGTTTTATAACCGGGAACAGCTCAGAAATGATAACGTAGTGAATTTCCACGGCAATGCCAGTGGAAATCCTTACAATGACCGCTATCGTCTTCCTGAAGATGGGGAGTATATTTTTAAAGTCCAGGCAGGAAGAACGCAAACCAGGGTATCCTATGAGGGCAAGTTCAGTCTTTATTTATTCCGGCCTGATGTGACTGAAATCGTCTTTGATAGTGTCTATAACGATAGTATCAAAACGCCATATAACTTTAAGCGCTACAGCTTTAAGCTTGATAAACCTACGTCGTCATCGATGGTATATACCAATATGGTCCGGGGAGGATATTTATATGCATACATTTATGATAAAAACGGGGATTATGTAGCAAATACAAGAAGCAACGTATTCACCGGTTCGATTACATACGGCGAGATAGCGGGATTTTATCTTGACTCATTGGTGTATATCGAATTTAATCCTTCCGGCGGTGGAACCGGCCGTTATGATTTCAACATTGTGGAAAATGAGGATCCTGTGGAAGTACAGAGTGATATTCCATGGCATGAGTTTACAGGGGAGATCAGTCAGAACGGGGAGATCGATTATTATAAGTTTACCTCAGATTCAGCCCAGGTGCTTGGGTTGTCCTATATAAGAGGTGACAATGCGCTTCATCAGAAATTTTCGGTCTACAAGGCAGGCGAGCATTTTGCGACGGGTGACTTGATTCGGGATGACTGGTACAGTACCACAGACCGCCAGGTGGACGGGAAATATCATCAGTTTACAGCTGAAATCCCTTCACCCGGTGAATACATCATCAGGGTAAACGGGAATCTTGCTGCCAATATTCCTGAACGTGCCACGGGTGAGTATACATTAAGGCTGAACCTGCTCGATAAAGCTTCTTCAATTGTTGTTGATGATACAAATATTGATAACCAGGATGCCACAACCGGATTTATACGGTCCGCGATCAGGGCAGTGGGAGAAGGTGGAAATATCCTTGTGGAGCCAGGAGAATATACTGAAATAGGCAGTGTAATTGTGAACGATGAAAATGTGACACTCACCGGTGCAGATTCTTCGAATACGCATGTAGAACTCATCTCTAACCAGGGTTTTGATGTGAAGCGTGCCGGCCTGACCATACGTGATATTCATTTCATTAATTCCAGTTACCAGGCCATCTATTTACGTCCGAATATCCCTGGCTTCCTCCTTGAGAATGCAAGAATTACAGGGGGGCAGGCAGTCGATTGTTATGGAGGAAATCACAATACGGTGATCAGGAACAACACTTTTGAATCAGGAGCCTCGATAGGTATTAATTTGAGTGGTGACGGAATGATCGTTGAAAACAATGCATTGAATTCCAAAGGAGGCAGTGTCAATTCGGGGATGTCCATAAGGGGTACCGGTAATATCATACGGAACAATGTTGTTGGAAGTGCAGATGCCCGGACCATTTCATTTACTGGCATCCTGGTAACGGGAGATTCTGCTGTAATTGAAGATAACCTGATCAATACCTACGCATTTGGGATTGAAGCGAGGTCACCCAACTCGAATAATGTCAATTCTGTTGTGATCAGGAACAATACGCTGGGGTCGCTTACCGGTTCAAATGGTGGAAATTCAGATGGTATCATTGTCAGTTTTGTCGATAATGCCCAGGTGTACAATAACAATATTACCGGCCACCCTGATCTGAGTCGTGGAATCCGGATGAGAGAAAGTGGGGGGAATATTTATAACAATCGAATCAGGATCAATCGGTTTGATGGAATATACATCAACACGTCAGATGGATCTCCTGAACTGGTTGTGGCCAACAATACCATTATTAAAACCGGTTCATATAGAAACCATGCGAACATCAAAGTTTTGAATGGTGGAACCACTTCCCCGGTAAGGATCCTGAATAACATCATGGTCATGCCGGAAACAACAAATGCGGAGCATTACGCGGTTTATTCCCAGGCAGGGATAATTGAATCGGACTATAATTTGTTCGATGGACATACAGCCTATTATACCTCCAACCTGGCCCTGGGTCCCAATGATGTCACAGCTGATCCGGTTTTTGCAGATGATGCGTTACGGCTTGATGCATCAAGTCCTGCCATTGATGCAGGCACAGGCAGCTTTGCACCTTCGGAAGATTTTGAAGGTACCACGCGGCCATCGGGACCAGGTGTGGATATTGGTGCACATGAATTTTAATTCAGAAAAAAAATGGGGCGTTGATTTGAACGCTCCTTTTTTTTGGGACATCTCCAATGGGAAGTTATTCGGTTTCCCACCTGGCAACAGCCATGATCTCTCAATACTCCGAACGCAGCACTGTCGGGAAAAGAATCTGGCAGCTGATCTGATCACTGCGTCCTCTAATCAGCTTCGATGCACTGAGCGGTGCACCCCAGGTGACCCTCAAAACAACTCCGGATGAAAGTAAAAAGACCATCACAGAAATGTTTACTGTACTGGAAGCGCAATCGAAACCGGTTGTTATTGCAATTGATGAATTTCAGCAGATCCAGGAATATCCTGAGCAACAGACAGACGCATGGATGCGGTCCGTGGTACAGCAACTAAGAAACATCAGCTTCATCTTCTCAGGCAGTCAGAAGCATCTGATGACCGATCTCTTTACCAATCCTGCACGGCCTTTCTTCAGAAGTACAATTCTGATGAAAATTGGTAAAATCAGCGCGGAAAGTTATACTGAATTTATCCTGAAACAGTTCAAAAAGCAGTCTGTTTCAATTTCAAAAGAGACAGTGGCCGAAATGCTGAACTGGACCAATCTACATAACTGGGATTATATTTCTACATTTCCCCGGGTGAAAGCAGGATACAGTGTGCTGAAAAGAAATACTTGTCTCATTTTAACATCTTTCTAACATCCAGTATAACAGATTTATAAGTCAACAGGTATTCATTCCCGGTAAATGTACCGTGCCTTAATCTCTGGCAGGCATTGATATTGGATTGTTCAGCATGAAAATCAATTTATGAATGCTGAAAAAACATACGATTATGAGGAATTTAGGACTATTAGTTATCATTTCAATGCTGACAGGCATTTCAGGGTATGGTCAGAAAGAAACATGGACGTTTGACCAGCCCCATACAAACGTCGGATTTTCGGCTACGTACCTGGGAGTTACAGAGGTATCCGGAAAATTCAACTCATATAGCGCAACCGTTTTATCCGGTAAAGATGATTTTACCGATGCTGAAATTGAAATTTCCATCCAGGCGGGCAGCATCAATACTGACAATGATAAACGTGACGATCATCTCAGGTCGGAGGATTTTCTTTACGTGGAAGAATATCCTGAGATCACCTTTACCAGTTCTTCACTCCAACAGGTGGATGGAAAAAACTACCGTATGAAAGGAGAACTCACCATACGTGGAAAAACCCATGAGGTGACATTAAACGTAAAATACTCCGGTATTGTTGAGGCGATGGGAAAAACCCGTGCTGGTTTCAAAGTAACAGGCACCATCAATCGCTTTGATTATAACGTTGACTGGAACAAATCATTTACAAAAGGACTTGTGGTGAGTGAGGAGATCGAAATCATTTGCGATGTCAACCTGGTGAAAGAATAAACCTGTCGTGGGGCGGGGTAATACCCGCATCCACACTGATTCCCCCGGCGAACGCCCTGTTTTGAATGCTGAATACAACAAGGATGAGTACAATGGTGCTTGTCTTGATCTTCTTCGTTCTTTGCATCGGTATTTAGTGTGAAATTGGCTTTATTACCGTTGATCAAGACCGCCCTCACGTCCGGGACAATCCATTGGATCAGGATGAAGATGGTATGTACGATCACTCCATATTATCAAACAAACTCGGTAATGAGACGAAGGACATCATCTCAAATCTGAAACCGTGACCTTGAAATCGTGAGTTTGAAACCGGGGAGGTTGGTTAACCCCGACAAAGTCATGATTTTGAATTTATCCACACAATGTTGCGCACAAATCATACCGCTAGTCTGTTGTACATATTGGTACAATTAAAAATCAGCAATATGAAATTTACAACGCTATCGTTATTATTATTTATTGGTGTACAACAATTCACCAATGCCCAGGAGAACCAATTGCAATGGCTGGACATCGAGCTTTCCAACTACGAATATCCCTATGAAGTTTCGATTTTTCCCCTGCATATACAGGAGCAGGAGCTGAAAATGGCGTATATGGATGTGCAACCAGCCAATTACAACGGGAAGAACATTGTCCTGATGCACGGAAAGAATTTCAACGGGGCGTATTGGGAAACCACCATTGAACACCTGACCAAAGAAGGGTTCCGGGTGATCGTGCCGGACCAGGTGGGGTTTGGGAAATCCTCGAAGCCCGATCATTTTCATTACACTTTTCATCAGCTTGCCAGGAATACCAGGACCCTGCTCGATTCATTGAATATCACCAAAACAGCGGTGCTGGGACATTCCATGGGCGGTATGCTGGCGACGCGGTTCGCGCTGATGTATCCGGGCACCACTGAAAAACTGACCCTGGTAAATCCAATCGGACTGGAGGACTGGAAACTGAAGGCCCCATACAAGCCGGTCGAATGGTGGTATGAAAGGGAATTGAAAAAAAGCTACGAAGGTATCCGGGCATACCAGTTAAGCAGCTACTATGACGGGAAATGGAAGTCTGAATATGACGAGTGGGTCAACCTGCTTGCCGGGTGGACCCTGAATTCTGATTATCCAACTATAGCTTGGAATGCCGCGCTTACTTACGATATGATCTTCACACAACCGGTGGTTTATGAATTCAAAAACATCGAAGCACCTACACTGTTGATCATTGGCACACGGGACAGGACCGCGCTGGGCAAATCACTTGTATCCCCCGA
>CAZPTO010000006.1:0-19603 GCA_964589155.1 uncultured Bacteroidaceae bacterium
GAACCCGGCGAATGATTTTGTGCATGTCGACCTGCGGGCACTGGATCTGACCGGTGGCAAGGTACAGCTGTTCGATAATTCGGGACGGGAGGTATGGAATACAGAAATCCGTCCGGAGATCTGCCGCATCGACACCAGCAGCTATCCTCCAGGGGTATACTTGCTGGTTCTCAATGATCAATTTTTCTATTCAAGCCAAAAACTACTGATAAACTAAAGCTATGACAAAGCGTATTCTTACACTACTGATGATGACCTGGGCCATTGGCTGGGCACCTGCATTATTTGCCCAGTCACTTACTGTTACAGGTGTGGTGATCGACCAGGAGGGCGTTCCTTTGCCAGGGGTGACGATCAGGACGCCGGGAGCATCATCGGGATCAATTACCACCATTGACGGCAAGTACGCGATTACGAATCTGTCACCATCCGACACCCTGATCTATTCCTTTATCGGATTCCAGACCGAGCGCAGGGTGGTTGGCTCTGACCAGACGATCAACGTGATCCTTAAGCCCGCCCAGGAACAGCTTGAAGAGGTGCAGGTAGTAGCATTTCAGAAGCAGAAGAAAGAGAGCGTGATCGCCTCAATTAACACCATCAATCCTTCTGAATTGAAACTGCCCCCTACCAATCTTACCACAGCCCTTGCAGGGCGAATGGCAGGGGTCATTTCCTACCAGCGCTCCGGTGAACCCGGGCAGGACAATGCCGAGTTCTTTGTCCGTGGCGTTACCTCTTTTGGATACAAGAACGATCCGCTGATCCTGATTGACGGCCTGGAGGTAACTGCCAATGACCTGGCGCGGATCGAGCCTGATAATATTGCCAGTTTTTCTATAATGAAAGATGCAACGGCCACCGCCTTGTATGGTGCCCGCGGTGCCAATGGTGTCATCCTGGTCACCACCAAAGAGGGAAGGATAGGCAAGGCCCAGGTATCTGTGAGGGTGGAAAACTCTGTTTCCTCACCCACGATGACCAATAATTTTCTTGACGGAGTCTCATACATGGAGCTCTATAACAGGGCGTTGAGGACCCGTGATGCAGGTGCGTTGCTGCATTATTCCAAGAATAAGATCGAAGGAACCAGGGCAGGAGCCGATCCGACGGTCTATCCGAATGTCGACTGGTACAATCAACTGTTCCGCCAGTCGGTGATGAACCGGAAGGCCAATATGAATATTTCCGGCGGGGGTGAGATCGCCCAGTATTACCTGGCGGTATCCTATAACAATGAAAAGGGGTTGCTGAAAGTGGATGATCTCAACAACTTTAACAACAACATCGACATCAACCGCTATAACCTGCGGGCCAATGTGAATATGAACATCACAAAGAGCACCGAAGTGGCAGTAAAATTCTATTCCCTGTTTGATCGCTACAATGGTCCGGTGGACGATGCAAATTCCATTTATTCCTCAGTGATGCAGGCCAACCCGGTCAATTTCCCGATGTATTTTGAGAAAGATGAATCCACCCGGTTCCTGAACCATACGCTGTTTGGAAACAAGGGCAATGGTGGCTTCCCCAATCCGTATGCCGACATGGTCCGCGGGTACCGTGACCGGTTTACCTCCACCATTTTGTCACAGGTGCAACTGCTGCAGGACCTTGATTTCATTACCGAGGGACTTGAGTTCCGTGGAATGGCTTCGATCCGGTCCTACAGCATGAACCAGAGTGCAAGAGCCTTCACACCTTTTTATTACGGACTCTCGGAACTGAATACCGATCTGGGTGTAGCGCATTCGTTGTACCAGATACAGGAGGGTACAGAATTCCTGAATGATCCGAGTATAAGCAACCAGGCCAACAGCAGCTTCTATTTTGAGATGATCACACAGTACAACCGTTCGTTCGGCGAGCGGCATGATCTCGGCGGCTTGCTCGTATTTACCAGGAAAGAATCACTCAACACCATTGCAGGCAGCACAACTTATTCTACCCTGCCATCCAGGAACCTGGGTCTTTCCGGAAGGTTTACTTATGCATTTGACGGCAGGTACCTTTCAGAGTTTAATTTCGGGTACAACGGCTCTGAAAAATTTGCCGAAAACCACCGGTATGGCTTTTTCCCTTCCGCGGGGATTGGCTGGGTAATTTCCAATGAAGCGTTTTTCAGTACCCTGAAACCTGTGATCTCCAACCTGAAACTGAAGGCCACTTACGGGCTGGTGGGGAACGATGCCATCTCGGATCCCAGTGACAGGTTCTTTTATCTCTCGGATGTGAACCTGACTGACGGCTCCAGGGGTTACACTTTTGGCGAAGACTTCGGTGTTTATTATCCCGGCTTCGTAATCAACAGGTATCCCAATCCGGCTGTCACCTGGGAAGTCTCTCGAAAAGCCAACTACGGGATTGAACTGGAACTCTTTAAGAATATCAACCTGCAGGCAGATTACTTCACGGAGCACCGTACCAATATATATATGGTACGGGAATATACACCATTGACCATGGGGCTGACTTCGGATATCAGCAGTAACATCGGAGAAGCCTACTCGAACGGGGTGGATGCCTCTATCGATTACCAGCAGTTTTTCACAAATGATTTCTGGATCACCGGGCGGGCCAACTTCACTTACGCAACCAATGAAGTGTTGAAGAATGGTGAGCCCAATTATGCATATGATTACCTGAGCCGCATCGGGCACCCCATTAACCAGGAATGGGGACTGGTGGCTGAGCGGTTGTTCGTCGACCAGGCAGAAGTATTAAATTCACCCACCCAGTTCAACCAGCCCACGGCAGGATCCGACCTGGCATATCTTGCCGGGGATATCAAATATGTGGACATCAACGAAGATGGTAGCATTGATGACCTGGACAGGGTGCCGATCGGTTATCCGACCATTCCCGAGATCGTTTATGGATTCGGGATATCCTCGGGGTACAAGGATTTTGATCTCTCCTTTTTCTTCCAGGGAATAGGACGTGAATCCTTTTTTATCGATCCTGCCACCATCGCACCCTTTATCAACGAGCGGAATGCGCTCGATGTCATTGCGGAAAATCACTGGTCGGACGATAACCCCGATCCCTATGCCTTCTGGCCCCGGCTATCCACACAATCGGTCCAGAACAACGACCACCGGTCTACCTGGTGGATCCGCAACGGTTCTTTCCTGAGACTGAAGAATGTTGAATTCGGGTATACCATTCCCCGCAGGATGACCCAGCGGATCAACGTGGACAAGGCACGTTTTTACGTGAATGGAGTTAACCTAATGAATTTCAGCAAGTTCAAATTGTGGGATCCGGAAATGGCTGGCAACGGGCTCGGATATCCGACGCAACGTGTGATCAACGTAGGTGCGCAGATAAGTTTTTAAAGATCAAATTAAAAGCATGATGAAGAAAACAATTATATATACATTATCAGCAATGCTTACAGGGCTGGTAATGTCGTGTGACAGTTACCTGGATATTGTGCCTGATAAAACGCAGGAGCTGGAATTGCTTTTTGAAAGAAAGGATGCGGCATACAAGGCGCTTTCCACCTGCTACCAATACCTGCCGCAGGACGATGGAGTTTATTCCACCTATGCATTTGCTTCCGATGAACTGACTACTCCCATTCCACAGGAAACCCCGGGCGTAGAGATGATGCGCGGGAAGCAATCCTCAGCCAGTCCGCTGATGGGTTACTGGGCCGGACATTTTGCCTTCGGAAGAAGCCAGGAGTCCCTGTTCCGGGCGATTCGCAACTGCAATATTTTCATTGAAAACATCGATGCGGTGCTGGATATGACCGACAATGAAAAGGCAACCTGGAAAGCAGAGGTGATTTTTCTGAAGGCCTATTACCATTTCCTGCTCTTGCGGCAATACGGTCCCATCCCGATCGTTGACAGGAACCTGGCGATATCGGCCGGTGTGGATGAAGTGCGTGTTAAGCAAGACAAGGTAGACGATGTATTTGCATATGTAGTGGCCCAGATCGACACGGCCATGATGGATCTTCCGGAACGATATACCAACAACAACGAGCTGGGAAGGGTCGATCAGGTCATTGCCGCAGCTATAAAATCCAGGGTGCTTTTATATGCAGCAAGTCCGCTGTATAACGGCAATTCGGAATTCTATGAAACTTTTACCAATGGCGAAGGTGAGAAATTCTTCAACACTGAATATGACGCCGGGAAATGGCAGGCGGCTGCAGATGCGGCCAATGAGGCAATCGATATGGCACTTGCAAGCGGGGTGGAGATGTATACTTACAATGATGTTGTACCCGGATTTGATTCTGCCGCCTACCAGGCGGATGAGGTGAAGGCGTTGTACAATTACCGGTACATGTTCACGGACAAATGGAACCGGGAACTGATCTGGGGACACTCCAAGCCAGTGGATGATGGCGAATGGTGGACCCTCCAGGCAGCTGCGATGATGATCGGTCCCGATGCTTCGTCAAATTACGGCGCATGGCAGTGGGTATCTCCTACCCTGCAGATGGTCGAGCGTTATTATTCGAAAAACGGTCTGCCCATAGAAGAGGACCTGACCTTTTTGTACGACCGTCGCTATGCACTTACTGTTGTACCTCCCGATGAATCACTTCATGCGCAGGAAGGAGAGGTAACCGCCAATCTCCATCTCGACAGGGAGCCTCGCTTCTACGCTTCCATCGGATTTGACCGGGGGATATACCGTACGTGGGGAACAAAGTGGGATCTGCAAATGAAAAAGGGTGAGGATCATGGACGCAGGGCGCAATCGAATGATTACGTAATTACCGGGTATGTGCTGAAGAAGATATGCCATCCCTCCTCCATCGGGGAAGAGTACAGTACCCTGGTGGTCTATCCCTGGCCAGTCATCAGGATGGCTGAACTATGGTTGAACTATGCCGAGGCACTCAATGAACACAGCGGACCCTCCCAGGAGGTGTATGATGCCCTGAACAGGGTACGTTCGAGGTCTTTTGTACCGGATGTTGAGGAAGTTTGGTCCGATCCCACCCTGGCGAAGACCGTGAATAAACATACTACGAAAGAAGGATTGCGTGAGATCATCCGGCAAGAACGATCCATTGAACTGGCTTTTGAGGGAAACCGCTACTACGATGTGCGCAGGTGGAAGGAAGCAGCGAAATATTTTGCTGAGCCGGTGAAAGGATGGAGCGTCGATGAGAGCGCACTCAATAAATTTTATGTAGTCAGGGATGTGGGACAGCGCTCATTCATCACACCGCGCGATTACCAGCATCCTGTACCGATGGATGAAATGATTATTAACTCAAACCTGGTGCAGAATCCGGGTTGGTAAAAGAGATGAACATGATACCAAATATGTTGAATAAATCCAGTGAGCTAAAATATTGGAGCAGGATTTTCCTTGCAGGTCTTGCACTTGCGATGGTTTCGCTCACTTCATGTGGTGAAGATGAGGATGCCGATCTCGTACCACCTGGAGAAGTGTCAGAGATCACAGTAGAGCCAATGAATGGTGGGGCCAGGTTTGATTACGAGCTGCCGGGAGATGAGGACCTGCATTATGTGGAAGCCGCGTATACCAATGCACAGGGCGCCAACGCATTCAAGGTGGCCAGCTTTTATGAGTCCACCATAGAAATCGATGGCTTCAATGATACGCTTGCACATACAGCCACATTATACACTGTCGATCGCAGTAAAAACAGGTCCGAAGGCGTGGAGGTTACCTTTCATCCGCTTGTTTCTCATATACAGCTTGTCAAAGAGAGCATCTGGATCGAGCCAGCATTGGGTGGAGTGCAGGTACACTGGCAGAACGAAGCTGCCAAGCAGGTATTTGTCTACCTCTATATCGAAGAGGGTGAGGAGTCCGAGGAACGGATTCTTTCTTCCTCGAGCATTGATGAGACCTTCATGGTACGGGGACTGGATTCCATCCTGTATGATTTCTCAGTGGTCGTTGAGGATTTCAACGGTAACAAAACGGAGAAAGTCTACAAACAGTCCATCAAACCACTTTTCGAAGAGAAGATCGAAAAATCCGACTGGTCGCTGGTGAGTTCCCTGTCGGTCGACGGCAATGCATGGGAAGGGGAGACCGATAACTTCTTTGACGACGTGATAGATACAAAGGATTCTCCTGCAGATAACAGTTATTTTATTATTAACCGGGATGACAACGGCGGCGTATTGAATTTCCCGCTGGATATCGTCATCGATATGAATAAGCAGGTAGTGGTGAACCGCTTTACCGTGTGGCAACGCGCTTATTGGTATTCTGACGCTGAAAACCAGGGTGTAAGTGCAGATTATTACTATTACCAGAATGAGAATATGAGAGCTTTTGACCTGTGGGCAAGCAATGACCTGGATGAATGGCTGCTGCTGGGCAAGTTCGATATCGGGGATCCCAAGGATGATGATGGCAATATTCCACCCGACAAGATACAGGAAGCCATTGATGGCCACGAATTTATTCTGGATGAGATTACAGATCCCTTCCGCTACCTGAAATTCAGCATTACAGCGGGCTATGGAAGTGAGACCAATGTATATGGGTCCGAGATCACCCTTTTTGGGATTGATAATGTTTCCGGTAAATAGACCGGCAGTCGGATCATGGAGGTATGCTGGAAAAGCGTTTTGACATAAATGACGAACCAAACAGTAAACAGATGATAAGGATAAAAAAGACATTGATGCCCGGAGTACTGCTCCTGCTGCTTGTTGCTTCCTGTGATAAAATGGAGGACAATTACGCACAATACCTGGCCAAGGAGCAGATCTACCCTCCCAAGATAATGAACCTTGTAGCCTATGAAGGACTAAGGGAGGTTTCTCTTACATGGGACAATCCTGCCGGCGACCTGGCGAAGAAGATACTGGTCGATTACGGCGACGACAGTCTGCTGATCGAAAATATGGTGGATTCAGTTCATATTGGTGACCTGGAGATCAAGGGGTATGATGTTTCGGTGTATACCCTTGATGAATTTAACAACAGGTCGGTGCCTGAATCAACAACGATATTTCCAAATGGAGAAAACTGAAATGATTACGAATTCAAATACTTACACTAAAACCAATGACTATGAAAGTTAAATTACAATTGATGGCGTTTTACAGCATGGTTTTCCTGGGATACTCAGGAATGCTGAATGCGCAAACCAACCTGCTTCAGGCAGGAAACATGGAATCAGAAACCGGGTGGTCAATATCCACCTTAAATAGTAGTGTGAATTTCCCGGACGCTACCTGGAATAATACTTCAGATGCTCCAACTGCGGGTGTTGATGGAAATCTTCACGTTACTGGTTTGGCTTCCGATTGGTGGGTGAATGTTCAATATGCCATTTACCAGCCTGTTACGCTCTCTAATACAGAGACCTACACTTTTGACGGGGCATTCAAAGCCCTTAAATATGGTGAATCCTGGCTTGAAATATACCTGGGAACCAAGCCAGAAGACGGAAGTGATTATGGTGATGGTCAAAACAAGATCGCTGTAGTAGGCTTTTGGGACCAACCTGCCAAAGATGATGGTACATTTAGCGTAGATGCGTCAACGTATTCTTCCTTTACTCCTGATACCAGTGGAACGTACTATTTTGTATTAAAAATGGGTACCGGTAATCCGGATAATGGATTTGATTTTATTGTGGATGAGCTGTCTCTGGTGAGCAGGGCAGAGCCTATCGTGAAATTTTCAAGTAATTTGACCACTGCTTTTCCAAATGATGACATACAGTTTTCAGATGAGTCCATTTATGCTGACTCCTGGTCCTGGGATTTTGGTGATGGAACCACCAGTACAGATCAGAATCCAACACATGCTTATGCTGCTGCCGGTAACTATACGGTTACTCTGGAAGTGACGAATGAACTTGGTACCACAACTCGAGTGATGACAGATATGATTGAGATTACTGATCCTCCTGTTGAGGTGACTGCCGGCGGATTGATAAAAGGAGGTGAAATGGAGTCAGACAGTGAATGGAGCATCAGCTATCTGGATAACTCAGGTGCATCTCCAACAGCCACATGGAATTATGACACTGACGGCCCAACTGCGGGAACAGGGGCAGTTTGCATATTACAGGTGCAGGCGCAGGATCGAATGTACAATACGCTATTTATCAGCCTGTACATCTCTCCAACGACTCTATCTATAGTTTTGAAGCTGCATTTAAAGCATTATCGATTGTAAATAGTTGGTGTGAGGTTTTTATTGGCACTCAACCCATCGATGGTCTCGACTATGGATCCGGACAATTTGCACTGTCAAAATTCTCGCAATGGGGGCAACCAGCAAAGCCCGATGGCACATTTAGTTTAGATGCTTCTGAATACAACCGGTTTATTCCAGACACTACAGGAACCTATTACTTTGTTCTTAAAGTTGGATGTACCGGGGATGGGAATTTCGAAGTGATTCTCGATGAGTTATCATTGACAGATTCACGTGAGAAACCCCATACAGGATTCTCGTCGGAGAATGCGGTTGGATTTGCACCTCTGACCGTTGATTTTGTAAATAATTCAAAATTTGCAGTTTCATATAGCTGGGATTTCGGCGATGGTTCTGCTGTCAGCACGGAAGAAAACCCGACACATTTGTATGAAACAGCGGGCACCTATACAGTTGTGCTCACCGCTATCAATGAAAAGGGAGATTCAACAGTAACAAAAACCGACTTCGTCAAAGCCAATGAAAAACCGGCCCTTCCTGAAGGCGAGAAACTTTATGGAGGTAACATGGAAGATCCTAACCTGTGGAACATCACCAATCTCAGCACAGATGTTACTCCTCCGACTGCCACATGGAACTATACCGCAGAGTCGGCTGCTTTTGGAGAAGGAGGAGCGTTACACGTGACGGGAGAAGCGCAAAACGGAACAACGCATTACTGCATCTGGCAACCGGTTGAATTGCACCAGGATTCAGTATACAATTTCGATGCTGCTTTCAGAGCCCTGGGTGCCCTGGACCATTTTTGGGCTGAAGTATTTATTGGCACTGAGGCACCGGTCGAAGGAGCTGATTACGGAGCTGACAGCATCAAGATCGCATTCTTCAATACCTGGGAATCCTGTACAGGGAATTCTGTAGACGGAACCTTTATGGAGGATGGATGTGTGGCCATAGGTTCTTACCAGCCGACTGAGACAGGGACCTACTATTTTGTATTGAAAACAGGTGTTACCGATTGGGAAGGTACGAATTATACGTTCGATATCCTGATCGATGAGGTCTCATTGCAGGAATCTACCTTTGCACCCGCAGCAGTGGCTGATTTCTTCTCGGATGCCACCGAAGGCGATGCACCACTCACCGTATTTTTTACAGATCTCTCTGAAAATGCAACCTCCTGGGCCTGGGACTTCGGTGATGGCGGTACCAGCACGGACCAAAACCCGAGCTACACGTACACTGATCCGGGCGTATACACGGTAACCCTCGTAGCTTCCAATGAAGCCAATGCAGATACGCTGGAAGTTGTGGATCTCATTACAGTGAATGAAGTTATCTCTGTGGCAAATATAGGTGCAGAACGGCTTTCCATCTACCCAAATCCATCCAGTGGAATGGTAACGGTAGAACTGCCTGCAGGTCTCTCCGGAAGATTTTTGATCACAGATATGACAGGCAAAGAGGTGATGAAGAAGGAGGTCTACGGATCGGAATCAACTTTGCAGATCGATATTGATGAACCCGGAATGTACCTGTTCATGATGCGTACAGAGCAGCATTCGTTCTACAACAAGATCGTAATTCACTAACAGGTTCATTTCTTTTTCCTGGTCTCCATTAAATGGAGAACAATCATTAAAAATGCCGCGGGGGATGACCCTGCGGCATTTTAATTACGCAATTAATGTTCCGGCTGTGTCACAACTTCTTCCACCTGCTTTCCAGCTCCTTTCTCCAGCTTGTCATTTCGTTTCGCCAGTTTTCCATTTGCTTTCCGGCTACTTTCCGTCAGCTTTTCCAACAATTACTCCGTCTTCTGCTGTGCCTTCTGCTCCATACCCCATCTATCCTGCAGATTCACAATTCTGCTGCAGCGTTCGGTGTAGCGATTATTCCATCTTTTCATAATCCATCTTCACGGTCACTTCGATCTCTTCCGCGATCTTGTTCCGCATGATCCCCGGGATCTTGATGTCATAATCGGCTGGTTTTACAATAAACTCGGAGTGCGCATTCAGACCATCCTGGGTCACCTCGATCGTTCCGGGCGTCTGGATTGTTTTCGTAACGCCATGAATGGTCAAATCTCCTTTCACATTGACAGAATACTGTCCCGGTTTGGAATAGTCCACTTTTTCGTTGTTGGTGATCAACCCCTTGAAAGTCGATTTGGGAAATTTGTCCGATTCCACGTAATTTTCATTAAAATGCTGCTGCATGAGTTTTTTTTCAAACTCGAAGCCGGTCATCATAAGGGTAAACACCAATTCACCGGTTTCAGTATCAATAATACTGCCCACGGAATAATGGTCGGCCGTGATGTCTTCAATTGGCGCCTGTGAAAAAAAATTGATATGGCCACTTTTTGTAATGTATTTTGACTGGGCCATTCCGCTGGTAACAGCTGCTGTAAAAAGTATCGTAAATAGTATTTTTCTCATGGTTATCAAAGTTTATCGTTTCAAATATTTATCATTTGGTGCGCTTTCTCTGCAGTACTTTATGAGCAATTGCCGATTAGGAGGCGTTCCAGATCATTGCAACTCATTATTTCAATCCGAATACCCTGGAAATATTGAAACCAAAGTGAATATCGCCGTCCAGCCAGTTGCCGGTGGTATTTCCAATGATTCCGTGTTCGGTCATCGCGATTGAATTAGTAAAAATCAGCTGGAAAATGTGTCCGCCGGTCTCAAGGTCAAATCCGATCGAAAGCGGATTGTACAGCTGCGCCGGATTCAGGGCATCATCCTTGTTGAGCAGGTGGAAGTATTCCACGTTCAGGGAGAATCCATTGGTGATCCTGAAACTGAGTCCGCTTCCCATGGCCAGCAGGTCGGTTTGTTCCTGCAGGGCAGGGATCGGTGTACGACGCAGATATGAAGGCATCAATTGTACCGAGACAATTTCTCCGAATTTTCGTGCGATCATCAGCTGATGCACGTGTTCGAGCCTTTGTGAAAAACTGAATCCTTCGAGATCAGCAATGAAACGCAGCGTATTCACGTAAATGGAAGACTGGTAGGCAAGCGAAAATGGAAATGATTCAGCTCCGCTTTTCTGGGTAAAGGGTTTGATCCTGACAAACCCGTCGTAGGTCTTTTCATAGGTTCCTCTCCCCGCACCGATCATCAGCCAGTCGGTCAACCCGTATTCGAAGCTGAAATGGATATTGGCATTGTCCAGCCCGAAGAGCTCGTATATTCCTTTATTGATCTCCCCGAACCGGTGCTCAATCCTGAAATCCAGCGTACCGGGTGGCAGCATGTTTACAGAATGGCCATTGACGATCGTAGACGACCGGAAGATTGCGGGTTCGATGGTTGCTTCGTTTTGCATGGTTTCATTCAGCATTGACTCCAGGTCCTGTGCATACATGATAGAACTGCCCAGGAGTATCAATACACTCATTAAAAATTGAATAGATCTTGGTTTCATACATTCATTGTTTAAGTTAATTAGCACGGGAAAATTGGTCACCTGCGCCTTCCTCCCGGATATACCTGGGAAATCTTTTTTGGATTGATCTGTCTTCATTTATTGAATTATTATGCAAGGTACAGGTCAGCTTTTCGGGACACATGCATGCAATATACATTTTATATAGAATAACACTTCGATTTGGTGACCATGGTCACATTAAATGGCCTGACTGTCAATTATTAACAACTATTTAACAATTGCACCTCCATCATTGTGATGAAAGTTACAAAGACCAGTTGTTATAAAAGTGATCTTCAAATGGCAGGATTAAAATACAGTAAATAAATATTCACTAAAATAAATCACTATGAAAACAAAATTTACACAAATCAACCTGCGCGCTTTTCTTCTTGCTGCGCTTTTTATGCCACTATTCCAGGGAGTTCAGGCACAGACTACCCACACTGTTGATGTGACGAATAATGAGTACACTCCCGCGGTGATTACCATTTCACCCGGGGATGAAGTTACCTGGACCAATTCGGAGGGTTTTCACAATGTGAACGGCACCACGGGTACCTATCCTGACAATCCTGAATCATTTGGCAACAATACTGGTACCGGCTGGACCTTCAGCCACACCTTTAATACACCGGGCGTTTATGACTACCAGTGTGATCCCCATGTAGGAGTTGGAATGGTAGGACAGGTCATCGTTGAAGAAAGTCTGTTTAAGTTGACCGTCAATTTTACCGGCATGGATCCCCATGTCGGACAGATGATGAAACTATTTGTGAAAGACCAGTCATCTGGCGAAACCCTTGATTCTGTAGTTTTAAGTTCAATTGAAGATGCAGACTTTGATATTGAATCACATATTCTCGAAGTCGGAGGCGATTATTTTGTTGATTTTTATGCGGACCTGAATCAGAGTGGGGGATATGATGCACCTCCGACTGACCATGCCTGGCGGCTGGTGGTTGACAATGCCATGGGTGATGTGGACCTTGATTTTACGCATAATACCACCTTTACGGATATTATGAATGAAGGAACCACCTCTGCTGCATCCACTTACGCTAAGATGGCATTAAAAGTATACCCGAATCCTGCTGCCAGCCTGATCACTATTGAATCTGAATCGATGATCCGCTCTGCAGAGATTTTCTCAATATCCGGTGCTGTTGTGAAGTCAGTACCCGGAATTGACTCCCGGAGAAGGTCCATTTCACTGGACGGGCTTGCTGGCGGCGTATACTTCATAAAAGTTACGTCGGACAACGCTGCGGGTGCTTCGCTGCGTATTATCAAGCAGTAGTTTTGCAACTGCAAGAGGGGGGAAGGAGAGCGCTCTACCCCTCCTGCAAGGCATATTCCGGAATTTTGCCGGGCATTGAAGGCCCATCCTTCAGTGTCCGGCTTTTTTATCATCCCATGGCAAGGAACATGCCCCCAAAGTAAGGTATCAGCCATACCAACCAGACGAAGATACTGTAGCGATGGAATTTCAATTTCATTTTTTCCTGTTTTTTGCGGATCACTACCGTGGCCCAGATGGCATGGGCCAGCATCAGCCAGAGGGCGAGTTGCCCTGTGAGTGTATGCGGATCCCTGAGGTCAAATAAACCACCTGCCATCCTGTGCATGAATGCTGTTCCCGATACATCGAAAATGAATCCTGTCCAGAAAAGGACAACATGCCATGGCTTAAGATACCTGGCGATCCGTTCGGCCCAGATCCCGGCAGAATAGAAAAGGAGGGCGAGGGTGATCAATATGGAGGATATAACGAGCAATTCGGAATCATTTCAGAGAATAAAAATAAAAAAAAAGCCATGCCGGCAATGCGGCATGACTTTATTATTTATTATTAATCAGCAGGTTTTTTAGTAAATTCAATAATGCCCTGGCACGATCCGGGCGAAGAAACCGGAAGCGGATAGAGAATCAAAAAAAATGACCGTTATGGGAATGGGCCGGTCATGGAAAAAGGCCGGATCAGGATTCACCGGATTATCCCACATCTATTTCCAGAACATCACCGTTTTCTGTAACGGGATAAGTTTCCAGGGGATCATTGGCAGGGCCATTGAGCACGGAACCATTGATACTGAAAAGTGATCCGTGGCATGGACATGGCAGGTTGTTATCATTTGAATTGTAAGTGACCTGGCATGCTGAATGCGTGCAAACGCTCGACAGTGCAATATAATTTCCTGCACTGTTGATGATGATCACATTGTCCCTTATTATAAATCCCCCGGCCGTCAGCAAGGCACTGTTCTGTGCATCGGTGAGGTCTACGACGAGCGGACCATCACCATTGCTTCCGTTGTTTCCATTCGGATCCGTGATCGGATCTTCTTCACATGCGGTAATCACCGTGGGAAGGACAATAAGGGTTCCTGCTCCTTTGGCAAGGTTTCCGATAAAATTTCTTCTTTCCATAGTATTTCAATTGTATAATATTCCGATATATTTAAATGGTCTCTTGCCAGGAAGCATTACCTGGTTTTCCTGGTAGATATTCTAAACGGCATATACAGTGGACATGTGCTGATCAGCGCGGTACCCAGGGGTATAATACCGACGAGTCCCCACCATGATTTGAAATAAATACCTGTTGCAATGATTGCCAATCCGAGGATGGCCCGGATCCAACGGTCTGCTTTTCCCATATTCTTTCTCATAATATTAATGTTTTAATTTAGTCCAAATATAAGATTGTGTGTTCAAAGAATTCTGTGACCGTAGTTACAATGGAAAAAATTGTTGATCTGTTTCCTGGATGTTGAACTGTACCTGTTTGATGATCCATTTCCTGTTCAGTTTTTACAAAATGATGATCTTACCTCTTTCGAGTGAGATGAGGTTGTCTTTCTCCATTTGCTTAAGCAGCCTGGAAATAACCTCGCGGGCGGTACCGATTTCACCGGCAAGTTTCTGGTGTGTAATCTCAACCACATTGTTGACGGCGCGGTCAGATATGTATTTCAACAATCTTTGGTCCACACTCTTAAAGGTGATCAGGTCCACCAGTGTCATCAATTCTGTCATCCGGTCATAATAGAGGCTGATCACAAACTTACGCCAGCCGGGGAATCTGTTCATCCAGTCCCTGACTTTCGCGGCATCCAGCCCGATAAGCCTGGTTGAATTCTCCGCAACGGCCTCTGCCTGGCTTTCTTTGTTATTGAGGCAGGAGGTGATGGAGAGGATACAACTTTCTCCGGGGGCAATATGGTAAAAGACGATCTCCCTACCATTTTCATCAATCTTCCTGAGTTTAATGGATCCCTCCAGCACCAGCGGAATACTTTTTATATATTGGTGTTGCCTGAGGATCACTGTACCGCTTTTCAGTTCCATGATCTCAGACTGGTTGATCTCGTTTTTCAACTCTTTTTCAAATGCATATTGTGTAAAAAGATCCGTCCTGTCCATCATGTTTGGGTTGCATCTAAATGGTTTATCCCTTGTCTGTATCAAAACGATATACGGTTTTCGTATAGTATTGCTCACCCGGTTCCAGGATCGTGCTGGGGAAGTTGGGTTGATTTGGGGAGTCGGGGAAATGTTGTGTTTCCAGGCAGAGTCCGGCATTTTTAACATAAGTGAAGTTTCCAGAGCTCAGCGATCCATCCAGGAAATTACCGGTATAGAACTGTACCCCGGGTTCCATGGTAAACACCTCCATCACGCGCCCGGATTCAGGATCCTTTAGTCGTGCGATCCAGATCAGGCTATCGGTGCTTTCCCGGTCGATCACAAAATTATGGTCATATCCTCCGTCGGTGGCTTCGATGTCGCGCCCGACAGGTTTGGGGTCTGTAAAATCAAAAGGCGTTTCTTCAACTGGTGCAATTTCTCCTGTCGGAATCAGCTCATCGTTCACCGGGGTGTAATGCGAAGCTTTCAATTCGAGGGTGTGGTCCAGGATCGTTCCCTGCCCTGCGAGATTAAAATAGGAGTGGTGGGTGAGGTTGACCGGTGTGGGTTTGTCAGTCGTTGCCCAATAGCTGATCTCCAGATCTTTGCCGGCCAGCTCATATATTACTGTAACATCCAGGTTCCCGGGATATCCCTCTTCCATATCTTCACTGAAATACTTGAGCTGGAGGGCTTCACCATTTTCTGTTTCGATGATCTCTGGATTCCAGACCACATCGTCGAATCCGATGTCACCGCCATGCAGGGTATTGTTGCCGTTATTGATGGCCAGGCTGTAGGTTTCCCCGTTCAGTTCAAAGGTGCCCTTTGCGATGCGGTTTCCGAACCTGCCGATCAGGGCACCGAAATTCGGGTGGCCGGCAAGGTATTGCTCAAGGTTGTCGAATCCCAGCGCGACATTACCAGGATTGCCTTCCGCATCCGGAGTGATGATTTCGGTAACGATGCCACCGTAATTGGTGATCTTTGCGGTAATGCCTTCTTCAGATGTCATGGTATACAGGAAGGTGCTGTCTCCATCAGGCATCAGCCCGAAGAATTCTTTTTTAATCCCGTCATCTGCATCACTTTCGGCGCCAGCAGGTTGGTTATTACATGCATTCAAAACAATGGCTGATCCAGTGATCATTGCGATAATAAGGAGGTTGTTGGTTTTCATGGTTGCGTCTTGTGTTGTTTATTATGGTAATTACTTGTTTGACTGTATAATCTTCAGAACATTTTTTTCGGCAAATCTCGTGAACGACTGCACGCTGAGTGCATTAATTTATTTTCTGTCGAATTCGAGCCGTTCCCCGCGGATCATTTCATTGAACAGCCCGTTTTTAAACACCAGTTGTCCGTTCACAAAGGTATGGGTGACCCTGGAATGGAATACCTGTCCCTCCAGCGGGGTCCATTTACATTTATAATAGGTGTTCTTGTGTGAAACATTCCATTCCCAGTCGGGATCCACCAGCACCAGGTCTGCTTTAAACCCCGGGCGTATGAATCCCCGGTCTTTCAGGTTATATAGCACGGCAGGGGCGTGGCACATTTTCTCTACCACCTTTTCAACTGTCATTCTGCCCTCGTGGACGAACTCCATCATGGCGGTCAGGGCATGCTGCACCATAGGTCCTCCCGAGGGTGAATCGAAATACCGGCTCTGTTTTTCTTCAATGGTATGGGGCGCATGATCGGTAGCAACTACATCCAGTCGGTCGTCGAGCATGGCCTGAAAGAGGGCATCCCTGTCGGAGGACTTTTTTACAGCGGGGTTCCATTTTACCAGGGAACCTTTTTGTTCGTAGTCATCATCGCTGAACCACAGGTGGTGGATGCAGACCTCTGCGGTGATCTGTTTATTACTGAGGTAGTCGCCTGTTGTGAACAGCTCCAGTTCCTTTTGCGTACTGATGTGCAGCACATGCAGACGTGTATTGTTTTTGCGGGCCAGTTCCACTGCCAGGGAAGAGGACTTGTAACAGGCTTCTTCGCTTCGAATCAGCGGGTGCGCCCATACAGGAATCTTATCGCCGTATTTTTCCCGGTATACCTCTGTATTTTTGCGGATCGTCTCCTCATCTTCGCAGTGGGTGGCGACCAGGGTAGGGGATTCGGAAAAAATCTGCTCCAGGGCTTTCTGGTCATCCACCAGCATATTACCCGTGGAAGATCCCATAAAGACCTTCACGCCACAGTTCTTATCCGGATCCAGTTTTCTGATCTCATCGATATTGTCATTGGTGGCACCCAGGTAGAATGAGTAATTGGCAAAGGATTTCTCCGCTGCCCGGTCATATTTCTTTTCCAGCTCTTCGATCGTTACTGCCTGCGGTTTGGTATTTGGCATTTCCATAAATGAGGTCATCCCACCGGAAACGGCTGCTTTGGATTCGGTAAAAATATCAGCTTTGTGTGTGAGTCCCGGTTCCCTGAAGTGCACCTGGTCGTCGATCACCCCCGGCAGCAGGTATTGTCCGCCGGCATCGATCTCAATGGCGTAATCGGAAGGCACCTCGGGGGTACCTGTGCTGACTGCCTGTATGATCCCGTTCCTGACCACCACGTATCCATTGATGGTCTTGCCTTCGTTGACGATGCGTGCGTTTTTTATGAGATAGTTGTTCATGATGAATGAATTTCATGCAAGATACGAAAAATCGGGATTTTTTGTGCTGTTGAAGCGCTACTCCATCTGCTTCCCCGGAATGGTTTTTCCCCAAGGCCGCTCGTTTGCGCTGCTCACTTTTGAATGTAGCCACGATAGATCAGGCCTGTGGAATCGGGCACGGGGGATCCTGGTCTGATAGCGTTATATACATTGGAAATGCCGGACTGCAATCATCTTTTGTAGGAAGAAAACCAGCTTCCCGCTTTGAGCCTGATGACACCAAAGATAGCTTCACTGACGATCCCGCCGCTCATTTTGGAGCTGCCTTCTTTTCGGTCGGTGAAGATAATAGGTATTTCAACCACGTTGAATTTGTATTTCCATGCGGTAAATTTCATTTCGATCTGGAAGGCATAACCTTTGAAGCGGACCCGGTCCAGGTTGATGGTTTCCAGGACCTCTTTCCGGTAACAGACAAATCCGGCTGTAGCATCACGCACCTTCATGCGGGTGATCAGGCGCACATATACCGAGGCGAAGTAGGAGATGAGCACCCTTCCCATGGGCCAGTTGACCACATTTACGCCCGAGACATACCGGGAACCGATGGCCACTTCGGCACCCTGTTTTTCGCAGGCGTTGAACAGCCGGGGAAGGTCATTGGGATCATGTGAAAAATCGGCATCCATTTCACATATATAGGCATACCCCTGTTCCAATGCCCATTTAAATCCCTTGATATATGCTGTGCCGAGTCCCAGTTTTCCCTTTCTTTCGAGCAGGTGCAACCGCTCCTTAAAGTCTGCCTGCAGCTGTTTTACGATGGTGGCAGTTCCATCTGGGGAATTGTCATCAATGATGAGCAGATCGGTCATCACCTCAAGATTCAACACTGTCCGGATGATCTTCCCGATGTTCTCTTTTTCGTTGTAGGTGGGTATGATGACCAGCTTATTGCTCATTATATTGTTTGTCTGAAAACACAAAAATAGTATTTTAATCCAACCGGCACCTAACATTCAGCAAGTAAGAAAGCGGAAAATGCTGATTAGAATATACCACCTGCGATAGAATGACTGAGCGTGCCACAGAACTTTTAATCCCTCATGACACAGGATGTATGCTGGTTGATGTATTGTATATCAGCAGATAAGATTTTCAAAGCGGGTGTCGTACCAAAAAATCTTTTCATCTTTATCGCGTTTTTGTTTGCAGGGTAATGAAAACCATCTATATTTGCACGCCGTTTGAGAAACGTAACGACGGAAGATCAAACGAAGTTCTTTACAAGATGGCACAGATGCAGGCGAGGGGATGCCAGGGAGGGATGTTTTAGTGTTCGAGAAGAAGAAAAAATATCAACTCGCAACAACCTGGTTCTCAATACAAAGAAAAAAACATCAATTTTTTTTCGCAGAATGTTTGGAGAATAGAAATTTTACTGCTTATCTTTGCATCCGCTTTTGAGAAATATGTGAGTATCTAAAGCGCGTTTTTTGAAAGATTTTTTTTGGACGAGCGAGATAATTCATTATCTTTGCAATCCGTAAAAATACAAAGAGAAGTTCTTTGAAAATATTGAAGCACTAAAATAGGTAAGAAAAGCAACCGAAAATTCAATTTTTGGAGTGAAGAATCTTGAGTAAATCTCAAACTTTTAATTACAACGAAGAGTTTGATCCTGGCTCAGGATGAACGCTAGCGGCAGGCTTAACACATGCAAGTCGAGGGGTAACGATGGCTTCGGCCAGGCGACGACCGGCGCACGGGTGAGTATCGCGTTTGTAACCTACCTTTAACTGGAAGATAGCCCGAAGAAATTCGGATTAATATTCCATAACACTATAGTTTGGCATCATTTTATAGTTAAAGCTCCGGCGGTTAAAGATGGGCATGCGTAACATTAGCTAGTTGGTGAGGTAACTGCTCACCAAGGCTACGATGTTTAGGGGGTCTGAGAGGATGGTCCCCCACACTGGTACTGAGACACGGACCAGACTC
>CAZPTO010000007.1:0-19478 GCA_964589155.1 uncultured Bacteroidaceae bacterium
GCAGACGTGAACACGTTACAATCGGTAAACTCCGGGTACAATCGCAAGCTGGATATTAAAAACAACAGTACCTCGGCGAAGGTGGAACGCATCAGCGGCGATGAATTTGAGTTTGATCCGATCCCGGGAAATATAAAAACAAATATTAAAACACACCCGCGGCCTGCATCCCGAAACGTGCTGAAGGCTGACCTGCCACGGGCAGCAGGTTATAACAACAACCTGCCGGCAGAGGAAGTTTCGGTGCAGTTACAGCAGGCACTCAACAAAGTGAAGGCTGCCGGCGGAGGTACGCTTTACCTGCCGGCCGGCAGGTACCTGCTGAACCAGCCCGTCACGGTTCCATCTGGCGTTGAATTGCGCGGATCATGGGATGTGCAGCACCATACACAAAGCGGGGGCACCGCCCTGTTTACAACGTATAGCGGTGGTCCTGAAGGGGAAAACGGTCCTTCGCTCATACAAATTGAAGCAGGTGCAGGAATCCGGGGAATTGTCATTGCCCAGCTGAACATTGCAGCCGGCAACAACAGCAACGAGGATCCACTGGAGACTCCCTTCCTGATCCAGGGACAGGGTCCGGATGTATACGTGGTGAATGTGACGGTATCGGCCGGTGACAAAGGAATCGACCTGGCCTCCCACAACACCAGCGGACACTATATCGATTATTTTGCCGGCGTGCTCGCCAGGGCAGGCATCTGGGTTGGTGGAGGCGCCGAAGGTGGGTTTATCCGGAACATGCAGTTCAACCCGCACTACGGATCGCGGCTTCCGGAAGGCGGACAGGGGTATCCGGATGTGCGGCTGATGCAATACGTTCAGGCCAACTGCAGCGCGCTGAAATTCGCTGATGTGAAGGAGCAGACCATCTTCAATAATTTCGTGTATGGATCCGTCTACGGCATACATTTTTTGAAAGATGAGATCACCGGAAACAATCCCGCGGAGATGACAGTGATCGGTCATGGCTCAGACGGGTGCACCTATGCTTTGTTCGTGGAAGACGCAGACAAAAACACCAAAATCGTTGCGATTAACTCTGAACTGGTCAACACGCGGATCAAAACACCGGTCAGGTCATATGTCCTGATGGGAGACAAAGTGAATACCCCGAAAGTGCACCCCGATGCACAACTGATCCTGCACAATAGTGCGTTCTGGGGCAGTCCCACTGTAGGGGCCATCATCAACAGCGGTACTGTGCGGTTCCAGCAGGCGAATTTCCAGCGATCCGGGGCACCGGGCATCGACAACAGGGGAGGGAAGGTGCATGTGTACACCTCCTACTTCGCACAACCGATGGTTGGACCGGCAACCAGGGACAACGTGTATGCCAGGCTGCACAAGACCGGCAAGGCCATTGAGCTGACCAACAACTTTTATCGCTCCGGGTTCAGGGAATACAATGCGAAACCTGGGATGATCTACGGGACGGATCTTGTTGGGGACCAGAAATAAAATGTATGGCAGGCACAGTGCGATGAGCACGAATTTATCGTCAACATCGAAGTACATTCATCGACGCGACACCTGCCCATTGAGCACGAAGTTATCGTCAACATCGAAGTACATTCATCGACGCGACCCCATACCTGATATCCAGAAGTGGAGATTTTCTATTCTATGGTCACCTTCCGTATCAGGCAGGAAGCAGGCTCGCCGTTCAGCCCCCTGATGCGGAACGCAATGTGGCCGCCCGCCATAGTATCCGGGTCCGTGATCTTAAAGATCCGCTTGCCATCGATCTTCAGCCAGAGCTTGTTCCCGGCACGACCGGTTTCCACGGTGTAAAAGTTGCCGGGTTGCATAACGTTCTTTTTGTACCTGTACAAATCTCCTGTATCAGGAAATCGTTTGAGAAACGGAGTAGCATTGTGGGCTTCGTTGTGGAACGCGAAAAAATAGTTGCTGGTGGTAGCGGTCCAGAGCCCGATCGACCCGTCGTAATTCCCGGGTACGGTCAGTGTTTGCTCATTATCGGCGTCCGAGGCACTGAGAAGTATGACGCAGACGCTGGATGCTGAAAGGGGCATCATTTCATACCGGAGGATGACATTGGCTTCGTACGGTTCGGGACTGACGACCATTACGCCTTTGCTGTCCGGGCCTTCCTGCATGTGGAACATACCAAAATTCATTTGCCGCAGGCCTTTGCCATAGAAGCTCCATTTTTCATTCAAGTCTTCCAGGGGGATTTCCTGGGCGAAAGTCGTGGAAAAGGATTGGATCACAGCGAGTAAAACGATACTTAAGATGACTTGATACTTTTTCATTTTCATAGTTTATACTTTTTTTGTTCTTTAGTGAAGATGAGTCCCCAACAAAAGTACATATCCCTGATTAAAATTTTCTGAATATATAATGAATATCATACGATCCCTTTCTGGGCAGGCATTCCTTTCATAAGATATATTACCGGGTAACCCTTGCCGGCATTACGAACCCGGGCTATTACCGGGAGCCCTTTTCGTAAAACTTCCCGGACCAAAGATGGTTTTACCGGGAAACACGTCCACTGGCATCCCCGCCCATCAGTTTTTCAACCTCCTGCACGGTGACCCTGTTGTAGTCGCCAACGATCGTATGCTTCAGACACGAAGCGGCTACTGCAAAATTCAATGCACGCTGGTCGTCATCAGGCCAGGTCAGCAACCCATAGATCAATCCGCCCATGAAGGAGTCACCCCCGCCGACCCTGTCCACGATATGCGTGATTTCGTAATTGGGTGCGGTAAAAAGTGTTTTTCCATCGTATAATACGCCGCTCCAGGTGTTGTGGCTGGCGCTGACGGAACCACGCAGGGTGGTGATGACTTTCTTACAGCGCGGAGCCAGCTCCATGATCTTTTTCGAAACGGAAAGATAGGCATCGGCCGACACCTCTCCACGGGATACATCCACTCCATCCGGATGAATATCCAGGGCCATGGCGGCGTCTTCTTCGTTTCCGAGGATAATGTCACACCCCCTGACAAGCTCCGGCATAACCTCCCGGGCCGTTTTTCCATATTTCCAGAGGTTTTTCCGGTAGTTCAGGTCGGTGGAAACAGTAACGCCGAGACTGTTGGCCGCTTCGATGGCTTCCTTCACCGTGTCGGCCGCACCCTGCGAGATGGCAGGGGTGATGCCGGTCCAGTGAAACCAGCCTGCACCGCTGAACACTTCCTTCCAGTCGATCATACCCGGCCGGATCTCTGAAACCGCAGAATGACTCCTGTCATAGATCACTTTGCTGGCACGGGATACCGCACCGGCCTCCAGGAAATAGATCCCCATGCGGTCCCCCTCCCGGAGGATGTGCAAGGTATCCACGCCCAGACCGCGTAATTCCCTGGTACAGGCATCTGCCAGGTCGTTTTGCGGAAGCCTGCTGACAAAGGATACATCTATGCCGTAATTTGCCAGGGAGACGGCAACGTTGGCTTCGCCACCGCCAAATGTAGCTTCAAGATTATTGGATTGCCCAAACCTTTCAAAACCTGGTGTTTTCAGGCGGAGCATTACTTCTCCGAATGTTACTACTTTCATAAGTATGTGTTTTTATTAACGATCAGTAATATAATAATTTAAAGCTTTTATAGTTATTGTCAGTTGCATCGTGTTTAATCTCCTGAATGGCATAAATGTGCTCCGGGCAGGAGGCGGTTGCCATTGTGTTCACGACCCAATACCGGGCTGCTAATTATATACCACCCCGCTTTTTTCGATTCCCAGTTCAAGACCGCGCAGTTCGGCCATCCCGCGCAACAACCCGATCGCGCTATAACCCGGGTTGGTCTTTTTGTTGAGGTCATCCAGGATGGTATGGCCATGATCAGCGCGCATGGGGATGTTTTCATCCAGCCTGTTGGCCGCATGCCGCTTCTTCTGTTCCTTGAGCACCGACACGATCACATTGTACATGTCCACATCGCCCCTGAGGTGGCTTGCTTCATGGAAACTGCCGTCGATATGGCGTTGCGTGCTTCTCAGGTGGAGGAAATTGATCTTTTCGCCCAGCCGTTCCACGATCCCGGGCAGGTCATTGTCCGGACGAACACCCAGTGAGCCAGTGCAGATGCAGAGCCCGTTGTAAATGCTGTCCACGACATTGACGATGTACTGCAGGTCCGATTCCGTGCTTACCACCCGTGGCAGACCAAACAGTGAAACAGGTGGATCGTCCGGGTGAATGGCCAGCCTGACGCCTGATTCAATGGCGACAGGTACGATTTGCTCCAGGAAATAGACCAGGTTCTCACGGTAGATTTCCGGGGTGATCTCATTATACTCCTCCAGGCGTTTCCAGAAATCTTCCAGCGAATAGCCTTCCTGTCCGCCTGGCAGACCTGCAATTATGTTGTTCTGTAATACATACTGTTGTTCCGATGACATGGATTCAAACGTTTGCTTTGCTGCGCTGATCTGTTCTTCCGTGTATTCCTTTTCTGCATCATTGCGGTGCAGGATGAACAGGTCAAATGCCATGTATTCGTTCATGCTGAACTGCAGGGCCCTGGCTCCGTCCTCCAGCTTCATCTCCAGGTTGGTGCGTGTCCAGTCCACCACCGGCATCCAGTTGTAGGTGACCACCGGGATCCCTGCTTTGCCTGCATTACGGATGCTCTGTTTATAATGCTCGATCCACCTGGTGCGGGAGGGTTTCCCCTGCTTGATGTCCTCATGCACCGGGATACTTTCGATCACCGACCAGGTCAGACCACGCGGTCTCCCGGGTTTCGCAGTGTCATCCCACTCAATGTGCCGTTTCCTCTCCAGGATCGCTTCCTCTGTCCATACATCGCCGATGGGTACCTCGTGCAGTGCGGTGACAATTCCTGTTGCTCCTGCCTGCCTGATGTCCGCAAGTGTTACCGGATCAGATGGTCCGTACCATCGCCATGTTTGTTCCATTCCCATGATCATTTGTTTTTATAATATACAATGTTTTCCTTGTTTATAATATCTATTTGACTGTAGTTGGTTGGTTCGATTTCCTTCCCTGTGAGCAGGTGTTCAGACAGCGACATGATGGCATTATAGGCCTGCACGTGGGGGCGCTGACCGATCAGGTAATCGATCGTACCCTTTTCCAGGTGCGTGATATTCTTATCGATAATATCATATCCCACTACGAAATACCCCTCCAGGTTCCTTTTTTCAATGAAACCGGCGAACAAAAACGCCCTGGAATTGGGGATAAATACCGCTTTGATGTCCGGGTGTTGCGCCAGGGTTGCCTCCAGCGTCTTTTCCGGCTCTCCCTTCTGCGAAAGATCGATCTCCACGATTACGGGGTGGATCTGTTGGGGGGCATTCGTTTGTACATGCTGTTGATCTGCCAGGTTCCTGTACACTGATTTATTGCCCGCATTGTGCCTGGCATCCGGCCCGTTTTCTTCTGACAGCTGCTGTGCCGAATGTGGATCTTCCGCTTTCCAATTTTCGTTCTGAGGGTAGTCGCTGAAATATTCCAGGAATCCGCTGACACGCGATTCGATGTGTTTTGAAAAGATCTTTTTGCTGGTCTGTTTAATGATCAGCACCTCCGGTAGTTTGGCCTTCTCCGGCTGTTCGGACTCTTTTCCCTGTTCTGCCAACTGCTCCTGCCCCTGCATGCCCGACAATCCGGGAACACCCGCTTCCACCAGGCTCGCTGCAACCCGTCCGCTCTGATATGCATCCTGACCGAAGTGTGCGATCTTGTCGATGCCCTCCAGGTTGACCTCGATGGAGACGTAAGGAATCCTTGCTGCATCCAGCTGACGGATCTGGTCCAGTGAATTGTGTCCGAATACCGGGTTCACTATCATTCCGTCTGGCGCCTGTTCAATAACCTTATTAAAGGCCTCCCTGAAACTTGACTCATTGGAAGCATCGAAAAATTCATAGATGATCCCGGTATTATACCGGTTCAGTTCAGTGGCGGCTTTGGTGATTCCCTGGATCGGCATCTCCCAGTAGGGGTTATGATCACTGGAATCAGGAATCACGATCCCAATGCGGATCTGTTTTTTCGAGGAAAGCGTCCGGGCAATGACATTGGGCGTATACCCATATTGTTCTACAATCTCAAGCACCCTGGTTTTTGTCGCTTCGCTTACCTCCCCACGCATATGCAATACCCGGTCGACAGTTCCGATGGACACGCCCGCTTTTTCAGCGATATCCTTTATTCCTACTCTTTTTTCGTTGCCTGTTGTCATTCTTTCTTCACCTGGTTGCGTTTCGTTTTGTTGACTTTCCCGGACGTAATAATGCCCATCACCGTGTACGTTAACGGGTGCAAATATAAGAGAAAGTTTTGAATTACCGTGTACGTTAACGGAATTTTTTTCGCAAGAGTGAACTAAAAGTTGTACGTTGCCTTACATACAAGCGAAAAAATATGATCAAATCCCGGAGCCAACACCATGTTATCGACACGATACAGCTGTTTTTGATACTTTTTCTGATCGGATCAACGACCTCACTTTCTTCGTGCAGGCAATCGCCACAGGCGCACAGTACCGATGATGAGGTCATGATCCCGGTACCTGGTTCTGAATTGTACGTGCGGGTCAGGGGAGATGGTGGCGGACCCCTGTTGATCAATCTGCATGGAGGTCCCGGGGGATATTCAGGGATCGATATCCAACTGATGGGACCGGCCCTTGAGGATCAATTCCTGGTGGCTTACCTCGATCAGCGCGGATGTGGGAAATCACTCGCATGTAAGGATACAACCATGCTGACAGTGGAACAGTATATCGTGGATCTGGATATTGTGATCCATAGCCTGATGCAACTTTATAACAAGAGGTCAGTCAGCCTTGCAGGAACTTCCTGGGGAGGCATGTATGGATTTTTATACATGCTTGAATATCCTGACAAAGTAGCGTCGTATGCCTGTATCGACGGGAAGGTCAACAGCCATTACCAGAACCACTCACTGATCGATTACGAGATGCGGAGGGCAAAGGAAATTGCAGATACCACCACATCGGCATCGAAAAGAGATGAGATGACGTTCATTATAAGTGAGCTGAAGCGGATCAAAAACAGCAATTTTGAAAACTTTCATACCGATGTGAACTGGATGAAACATGAGGTTCCGGCCATGCTCGGCTTCAACGCATATTTTGTGGATACTTCAAAAGTGATTTCATTCCGGGATGTCATTGAAGATACTTCGCTGCTTAATCTCATGCGATATACCCGTGAAGAATATGAACAAATTGCCGAAAAAGCAGAACTGGTGAACGCTGTTTTCAGGAATACGCCTTCCTACAACAACATCAATATCGAGGATGCATTAACCGGACTGGATGCGCAGCAGAAAGAGCTGCATATCATTCCCGGTGTTGCACACTGTCCGGCCATAGAAAGTCCTGGCACGCTCTCTGAAATCCTGATCTCATTCTTCGGGAAACACGCTTTGTTTAATCGTTAAGTTTACTTTGCAACAGTCCTGAATGTCCTTTCTGCAGTATACTCCCGTCCAAACATATCAATGGCGCGGATGTAGACAGTGTGTTCACCTTCTTCCAGGTCGGTAGGCAGGCGGCCTGTCCAGGTATGTGAACTTTCAACAGGATTGGAGGGCCTGCTACCGGGGAAGAGGATGTCGGAAAAATCCCAGTCAATGATATCGCGGACATAAAAAGGATCGTGGACAGGCCTGTATCGCATCTTTTTCCATTCACCGTCACCAATCTTGCAGAACAGGGAGTCTTCCGGGCTGCCGATGTAAAAGTTGACAACAATCTGTGCATTTGGCCAGGTATGCTGCTTCACCACCCTGGGAGTAAAGACCGCCATTTTGTATTCCGGATCTTTGTCAAACACTTTGTAGTCAATGGTATACTTGTTTTCGTCGAAATTGATGAAAGCATATCCCTTTGGGGTTCCGTCCCGCATGGTTGAAATGGGAATCCCTTTTTCATTCAGCTTTCCACTGTACCAGTCGCCGGAGGTGGTACCAACATTGTAGTGATGGTGCTTGCCCTCCTGTTGCCATCCGTGTTCGTTATCAAAAAACACCTGGTTCTGGATGTGGGTATGTGCCGATAACGACAGGGTATGCGGGAAATCCTTCAAGAGGCTGAACAGGCGGTCGCGGTGTGCAGGATTGAAAGGACCGGACACCTCGTTTTTGCTGATCGGGATGTGAAATGCCAGCACCACCAGGTGGTCTTCCGGGACGTGTTTCAGGTCATTCTCAATAAATGCAAACTGGTCCTCGCGCAATCCGCCCCAATATTCCCTTTCACCCCTGGGATCTGGATACAGGATATCGTCGATAATGATAAAATGTACCTTCCCGTGGTTAAAAGAATAGGTAGCAGGGCCGAAATGTGTTTCAAAGGTCTCATCGCTCAGGCTGTCATGCACCACATCAAAATTGATATCATGGTTCCCAAGCACGTTGTACCAGGGGATGCCCACCTCGCGGACAGCAGCCTTGTAGGGGAGCAACAGATCGAGGGTGTCACCCACCAGGTCGCCCATAGAAATGCCAAAGGCCACGTCCCGGGCATTTTTCAGTTCAGCTGCTACAGCACGGTGGAAAAAGTTTACCTGCTCTGCTGTATAGGGTTGCGGATCGCCAAATACGAGTATCCTGAATGTATCATGCTCCTTCACCGGCACAAGTCCGAAATTCACTTTCTCGGGAAGCGGTCCGGTGGGAGGGGTTCCAGCATATTTAAGTGTAGGTGAACCGCCGGGCTTGTGGATGTAATAAAACTGCGGAATGTTGTAAGCGTCTGTCACAGGTTGGTACCCGGCTGGCTTAATGACAAAAATGATATTGTCATCCTGCACGGGGAGCTGATATTCGCCCTTCTCCCCGGTAATGACCACCTCTTTGCCATTTGAAACCGCCACGCCGCTGATCCCTTTTTCTTTTTTATCGAACGTGTTGTTCCCGTTCAGATCTTCGTAAACAAAGCCGGTTACCTGTGCCTGGCCAAAGCCAGCCATGGTGCACAGAAATAAGCCGAGAAGCGTTACAGACACCTGCTTTTTCATACTTATTACAAATTTAATATGTATAATTAAATTAGATACAAATTATATACTGGTCCATTGATCTAGATTTCTCCTATCGGCGGACGTGTAGGTACTAGTTGCTACTGTTTGTTGTTGCCTGGAGGATTCTATTTTCGTTTTCAGATGTAAAGATAATACGAATGAAGTAAATCTGATGCTAAAAATACTCATCCCCGATCATTTCCAGTTGCGGCTGCTGCGCCCGCCTGTTGAAGGTGAAGGAAGCACCAATCTCAACGATCTGTCCTTCATAATCATACACCCAGTACCGTCTGAACAGGTCGGTACTTCCTGCAGTTGCTCCGGTGTAGCCCCCCGACTGGTTGGTGCCCGTGACATCGAGCATCTTCGCATAGAAACTCCAGCCTTGTAATTGCACAGGTGTGAAATTGAGCGCAACATTCAGCACCTGGAAGGGGAGGTCACGTCCCTGGGGTGTCACGCTTTCCGACCGGTAGGAATAGTCCAGCGTCAGCTCCAGCGGATCGATGATCTCCCACGACAGGTTGGTTTTTGCATCCCAGTTGAGGCTGCTGCTTGCGCTTTGGTCCCCGAACAGGTTTTCGTCGGATTCCACGGAGAACTGGTAGAGCGATCCTCCAAGGAAAAGCTTCAGCCGGTTAAAGAAGAACAAATTGAATCCAAGTTCACCTCCGGCCGCCAGCTGGTTCCCGGCATTGGTGTAGCTTCTCAACAGTACCCCTCCAGTATTGGCCAGGTCGTAGTTGAGTCGGTTGACACGGTAGATCGCGTTGGTGGCTGCGCGGACAAACCCGGTGAGGATCAGGTTGTGTGCACCCAGGCTGCGGTTGTATGAGAGATCAGCGTTCCAGCTGTATTCAGGCTCCAGCAGCGGATCCCCCATTTCAAAGATCTCCTGGTGACGCCGGTAGAGGAAAGGAGCCATGTCCTTGGCCGGGGGCCTGTTGATCCTGCGGCTGGCAGCCAGTGAGATGATGTTCTTCTCATCGGCCGTGTACCTGAGGTGCAGGGAAGGGAAGAGGTCAAATTTGTTTTGGGTAAAATCTGTTTCGCCGAAATTCCGCCCGATCTCTGAGAATACACTGTATGCCTCATAGAAGTACCGGGTACTGCTGACAGTCATCAGCTGATCGAGGTATTCCGCCCGCAATCCAAGGATATACGATAGTTTTTCAGTGCTGCCTGAAAAATCTGCGTAAGCTGCGTATATATCCCGCTTTAGCTCAATGGTATTATTGAAATAATCGTACCCTTCAAACTGACCCGTCATGATGTTTACAGTATCATATTCATAGGTTCCGTCCAGCCGCACATTCTGTGAGGTGACTCCTGCTTCGAGTGCATTGCCATTGTCAAATTCTTTCTGGTAGTTCAGGGCAATCCTGGTGGCCTGCAGGGGAGTACCATCAAACTGGTAGGAGTGGAACACGGGATCGCCCGGATCATCTGAGTAGTAGTCGGAATACAAGCGATCACCAAGGTAAATAAATTCCTTGTTCTCAATGGTCTGTTCCAGGTCAGAATTTTCGTACAGCAGCGAGGCGGTAAAAAGGGCGTTATTGTCGCTGCGCAACCTGTAATCGAGGCTGAAATTTTGAAATGTACCGCGACGGTGGTTGTCATTCGGGTTGTAAAGTTCATATAGTGTTCCTCCGATGGGAAGACCATCCTCGGGACTGTCGGAAAAATAAGTATCGTATTTATAATGTGCCGCCCTGCCGGTATTCCTGCTGGAGAACTGGTAGTTGGCAGAGAGCCCGGAATATGCTCCCAGCTGGTAGTCGGCACCGATATTGGTGTAAAAGGATTGGTCCCATTTCGGACGCGCACCCATCCCGTCGAGGATATACCAGGTACCTGCATTGGGTTGCTGCTCGTCCTGGTAAATATAGGTGTAGATATCACCGATTCCTTTATTGTTCCGGTGGGAAAAATTGATCGCCCCATGCAGGTTCAGCCTGTTGAAATTATAGTTCACGGTCAGTCCCCCGTTGATCCTGTTGTTGTTCAATACATGGTTGCTGAAGACATCCGTGTCATTTGTCCAGGGCGTTCCCCCGATCATGCCCGTGGCCAGCACTGTCAGTCCCGCACTGGTATTTCGTTTGGTGGTGATGTTGATGATCCCGCCTGCACCCTGTGCTTCAAAGCGGGAGGTCGGGACGGTAATGATATCGATGTTCTCAATGTTTTCTGCCGGGATCTGGCCAAGGAGTATAGAAACACTTGTATTGGTTGGTTTACCGTTCAGGTATACCACGAAATCTGAAGAACCCCGAACAGCAATATCATTATCGCTGGTGACTGTCACAGAGGGTAATTTACCCAGCACATCGATGGCTGTCCCGCCACGTGCCGTCTGAAAGTCTTCCGCCCGGTAGGTTCTCCTGTCAATCTGGTTGACCGCTGTCCTGGCTGCAGCCCTGACCTCCGCCTGTTCAATGCCGATGGCAGCTACTTCCAGTTCAATATTTCCCATGTCGGTGTTCCTGTTTTCTGAAGAGATCACGATACCCCTGAATTGCCTGGAGGCATAACCCAGGAAAGAGACCTCCACCTCGTAAATTCCGTAGGGTATTTTGGCAATCAAAAACGCACCGTTTTCATCTGAAACTGTACCAGTGAAAGCCTTCTCTTCCCCGGCTTTTGTGAGTGCAACCGTCGCATACGGGATGTGGTCTCCGGTCGACATTTCCAACACCACACCTTCCAGCGAGCCCCGCTGGCTCAGGGTAGTTGAGACGGTAAAAATTAGCAGCAAAGAAGTAGTGAAAAACTGTTTCATGATTTTTGGGTAAAGTTCAGTATTCAGACAATCTAAGCGGTAAATTGTTGGCGGGAATTTAAAATAGACAGGATATGGAATTATTCAGTTAAAGCAGTGCGCCTGGAATCGCGTTGCAAGCACCCGTTACCACAGGGAACATTTTTTAATCCCAGGACGCGGTGTATTGCTATCGCATCAATGATCTCCTGTTTATGCTTAGCTGAAAATTATTGGTCACCCGCCTTTCCCTCATTCTGCCGGTAGAAACGCGTGGTTGGGTATGCAAATTCGATATCCGGATATTGATCGAACGTATCCAGGATCTGTTCCCAGATGTTGTTCTCCGATGACCTGCGTTTGCGGGGATCACATATGTACCTGACCGTCAGCATCACTCCGCTGTCCATTACCTTTGTATACACTATCGGTGTGAGATACTGGTAGAAGATCATATATTTTTTGCTGGCCTCCCTGATTTTTTTCTCAGCTGAAGCGGAAGTCGCCTCTGCGTAATTGGTAATGATCTCCTGGAGCAGGTCCTTCGCCTTCCTCCAGGCACTTTCAAAGGTGACCAGCACCCCGATTTCATTCCAGATAAACTCGAAACCGGCACTGTAATTGGCTTGTGCGTCAGTGAAGACCTTGCCGTTGGGCAGATGAATGATCCTGCCTGTGCTTTGATCTGCATCCACCCAATTCCCGATCTCGAGCATAGAGAACTGGAAAAGACGGATGTCTATGATATCTCCCGTATGTTCACCGATCTGCACCCGGTCGCCCAGGGAAAAGGGTTTCCGTAACATGATAAACATCCAGCCGGCTATATTCGTCAGCGGATCTTTCATTGCGATGGCGATCCCGGCACTCAACAGTCCCAGGAAAGCCCCCAGTTGTCCAAGTGCCTTCATCCAGACACTCAGTACCAGTAGGAGCGATAAGAATCCAATCGAAAATGAAACGGCCCGTTTCCAGGTGTATCGGTTTTTCGGATCTTCCGTAACCCGCCACACCACCTTAAGGATCAGGAACCGGATTACTGCCAGGACAATAAGAATAACGATAGAATACAGGATCTTCTTCTGGATCTCCGGATCCAGTCCAAGCGATTCATGGAAAAAGTCAGTGATATCTTTCATCGCCAAGTGAATTTCAATGTAAGATATAAATATTTTTATTACGGGAGACTGGGACAAAGATATTAACTATCGCATGGATTGCTATGACATTTGTTTCTGTTAATGTTCATATTGGCGGAACTGTTTTTTACTTCATATTCCGATTACAACCAAATCCAGCATGATGACTGCCAGTTCTTCGTCACTGGCCTCGGATCCACTTCCCAGGTGACTGATCTCATAATTCTGACAAAAGGGAAACATGAGATTACAGTATGTGAAAATGATCGCCAGGGATCCCCTGTTTTCTGCCAGGCAACCCATCACCATTCAGTGATCATTTTTTACCTGCTGGGAATAGCTTCAGGCAACCCATCACCATTCAATGATTTTCATGACCTATTGTTCTATCACCAGCACCTCTGTCACCTGCTTCTTTCCCGCTTTTATTTGCAGGATATAGGACCCGGTTGCAAAACCGTTCAGGGGAAGCCTGAGGGTATGTGTTCCCGGTCTCCACCGCTCATTATTTATGAAATGATGCAGTTGACGTCCGCCCGTATCGAAAATGGTCACCGTTACATCGGAGGATTCCTCGAGGGAGAACCGGACGGTACACAATGATGCGGCTGGGTTTGGAAACATGGAGAAGTCTGCTAACTGTTGGCCAGGAGCAACGGAGACCGTGCCGGGAGTTGCTGAGATTTCATTGCTTGCCTGGCTCTCCTCAGCGGAATTGTTCACCGCTGTGATATGATAATAGTAGGTTGTTCCGTTCGTCAGTGAACCATCGTCGTACGTCGATTCACTAACCAGTGAAGCATTCACCTTGTCGAAGCCACTTCCTGCCGTAAGTGATCGGTACACATTATATCCTGCCAGGTCCGCTTCGGTATTGTCGTCCCAGTCGAGGGTTACCGATTCCTCATTTGCGGTGGCAGTCAGGTTTGCCGGTGCTTCTATACGTGCATATGCGAGGTCGCTGAAATGGAGGTAGTCGATCTTCGTCTCGATCTCTCCCGATACAAACTGGTAAAAACGGAAGAAATTGATAGCACTCAGATCCGGGTTTCCGTTGGAGGATGCATCGCTGATCTTCAGGCGGAGTTCGTTCCATCCGTCCGATAGATTGAGTGACGGAACACTCCAGCTGTATTCATCCACATCGGGTCTGCCTGAGCTGGTAATTTCAATCTGACCCCCACCATCAAACGCACTCACATCCGAAACATACACCCACAGGTTGAAGTAGCTGCTTTCATCGCAGAAGGTATTCACCGGCGGGTCGAATGTTTTCTTGAATTTATCGGTCCCCCCGCCTGTGCAGGAAAGACTGGCAAACCCTTCCTGTTTGTTTTCCGAATCGAGTTCAGCACCGTTGGTGGAACTCCAGCCTGTCACTTCATCGCAATAATCAAGTACAACGATGTCGGCCGGTCCGCCCGACGCGCCCGTAGTGAAACTCCAGGACGGTCCTTCCGCCTGACCCGATCCGTTCTCTTCATCGATCCGCCAGTAATAGGTGGTCTCCGGTTCAAGATCACCGGGACTGAAGGAATTACTGAACTGGTAGGTTACGGAATCAGGTGTGGGTGAGGTGCCAAAATAAATGTGGTGTGATACTGCATGCGCTCCCGGGGTCCAGCCCAATGCACTGTTTAATCGTATACCGGTTGCACCATCCGCAGGAAACGGATCGCTGGCCTCTCCGGGTAATCCCTCGAACACATTGCTGATGATTACATCGCCCATGTCCACCTCGGGCGATCCGGCGCCATGCCTTACCACCACGGGATAGGTTCCTGCCGGCAGGCCGGTCAGCATGTACGTACCCGCATCATCAGGAGTGGTGTAGGGAAACGTTCCGCCTCCGTCGATACTGATCTCAATGGTGGTTTCCCCGGGGAAATCGGGGAAAAGGAATTCCATGGCCCCCTGGTTGTTATCGTTCGCTTCGTCGGTGATCCGGATGGTCATAATCCCTTCAGGAGGGGTGCCCAGTGTTTGATTGAGGTGCTCATAACCCCGCACCACCTGTGTGGCCAGGCTGGCGGTTCTTAAATACCAGTCGCTGGGCAGGTCATACCCGTCTTCGTCCAGCGGGAGCCAGTATCCTTCACGCGGGATCATACTGTCATTTTCCGCCAGCTTGAACATGGCGGTTCCCTCGTCGATCTCATCGAACATGGCGATATAAATGCTTTTCACATTTACCGGGACCACGTCATTCACTTCATCCCAGATAAACTGACCACCCTCTCTTGGCGTCCTGTTTTTTGTAGCACTGGGTTCAGGATATTTCAGGTTGTGCCAGGAAAAACCCGGGTGTACCACGGGTATGTAGTCCACGTTGTTGTCATCGCCCCATTTCTGTCCCCTGTCGTAGTCAGTATTACCTGAAAACCAGGGACTGATCACATCCACCTGTTTAAAAGCTTCCTGGAATGCACTCTGGGCGTAAAAGTTATAGAATACACCCAGTTTGATGGAAGCTTTGTATTTGGGATCCGGGGGATTCGTGAAGAAATCGATCATCTCCTGCAGTTGATCCGGCGTTGCTTCACTCCTGACCGAGTAGCCCCAGAGTGATACGAGCGGCAATCCACGGTGGTGCAAATACCTGTCGCTGTTGGTCACCCCGATGTCATCCACCAGGTGCATCCAGTCCGCTTTCATATCCTCTACGCGGTTCGCCACCCCGTCATACATAATCGCAAACACACGTCCATACTTCTCACACCCTTCCATGATATGTGTGGTCACGGAATCCTTATGGTCCATTCCTTTTTCGCTGTCTGCATTTGAAATGAACCGCTGCAGGAACACACCATCCAGGTTATAGTCGCGTACCCACTTCATATGCCGTACGACGGTGTTCCTGTTGAAGGAAGAAAACACCGGTGCCATCGAACCATCGTGGAAGGTAAGGTGCGCATCGTATTTTTCATCCTGACCATATTCACGCATATCAGGATACATATCCACTGTGGACCGGAGGGGCTCGTAGAAATTTCCCCAGTGCACCCAGCCGATTCCGGCACCATCATCCGGATGGTTGAACCAACCCTGGTATCCAAACATCACTTTTCCATCGAGTGTGGAATTGTCTACGACCGGAACATCCAATACGGGCCATTCCGGCGCATCCAATGAAGGTGTAAAACGGATATAATCGATCCTGGCAGTAATTGTCCCGGAGAGGGTTTGATGTATGCGGAAGTAATTGATCTTATCCAGGTTGGCACCCCCGCCGGTCTGACTTGCTGCACTTATCTGCAACTCCATGAAATTCCATCCATTCACAACATCAGCGCTGTTGAATGTCCAGTAATGCTCCTGGTCACCGGGACCACCTGAACTGGAAATTTCGATTTCTCCACCATCCAGCTGCGAGGCATTGGAAACATATAACCAAAACGTAAGGTACCCGGATGAGGTGATACCTGTCTGGGTACTTGAAAAAGATTTGCTGAACCATGTGGATGTTCCTGCCCCTGCGGTGATCGTCAAAGCACCAACCCCTTCCTTTTTATCAGCCTGTTCAACGGAAATAGCCTGGTCTCCCTGCCAGCCGGTTGTCACATCACAGCGTTGAATAACCACCTGTCCGGGCAATGATATTTTTACCGCAAAAATGATAGCCAGCATTACCAGCGATCTTTGAATAAATATTTTTTGAGTCATTTTCAATTGTTTTTGTTCTTCAACATATGTCATGCAATAACCTGTCTGAATTCCTGCTGGGCGTGCACATTATGGCAATAAAAATCGTATGGTAACCGTACCTATATTAACAATGTAATAATAGGTTTCAACCATTAACCAGGAGTTAATATTTTTTTAATTAATTGGTGATTAATAATCGCATTGTAAATTCAACTGAAAATTTAAAATTATATAAGATGAAAAGCTTGATTAATCTGTTTCTTATCGCATTCCTGGTACTGGGCAGTTCCGGTTGTGACAATACTCCCAATGCAGCGCCTGAGGTGATCGGCGTTGCGCCATTGCTGGAAGATATTACCATGGGGAGCACCGTTAGATTTACGTGTGTCGTTGAGGATGACGAGCCAGCGGAACTCACCTATCAATGGCAAAGCACTTGTGGCAGTTTCGAAGGAGAAACCACGCAACAGTCTGTGGACTGGACCGCGCCTTCAGAGGCAGGCGAATGCGAAATAACTGTTGCAGTAAACGATGGTGAATTCACCGATGAATATACCTTCTCAATCCTGGTGAAAGATCCGAATGAAATCGGAGATCTTACGGTTGGGGTATATTATTACCCCTGGCATGGAGGTGATGACTTTCATGGACGGAGATACCTTCGCGAGCACCTGGTGCCGGTGCAGCTTCCTGAACTGGGTGAGTACAACGACCGGAATTCTGAAGTGATCAGTCAGCATCTTGCCTGGTGTGAATATGCGGGAATCAATTTATGGGTAAGCAGCTGGTGGGGTCCCGGAAGAATGACAGACATCACTATGAAAGATTATATCCTGGAACATCCTGAACTCGGGGATATGCAAATCGCACTGTTCTATGAAACAACCGGAAGGATGCCTGATTTTACCGATCTTTCAAACGTCAGGTCGGATATGGAATACATGGCAAGCAATTATTTTAATCATCCGAATTATTACAAGATCGACGGTCGGCCGGTCCTTTTTGTATACCTCACCAGGGTCCTTTCGAGAGAAGGCCTGCTGGATGAAACCATGGATATTATGCGGGATGCAGCCAACGATGCTGGTTTTGATGTCTACATCGTGGGTGACCAGGTCTTTGGTCAACCCCCTTCATCCACCAACCAGCTGGCATTGCTGGATGCTGTCACAAATTACGATGTCTATGGTAGTTCAGGAGCAAGAATGCATGCCACGCAGAATAAAGTCGACAATTATTACCAGGCACAGGCAGGCTGGCGCTCAAAAGCCCACGCAGCAGGAACAGGATTTATCCCGGCCACCTCACCAGGGTTCAATGACACGGGTGTAAGGGACGGTCACGTGCCTCTTTCCCGAAAACTCACGGCAAATGATGAATTTGGTTCGTTGTTCCAGGCCATGGTGGACCAGGCGATTACGCTGGTTGATGAGGAAACCAATAATTTGTTCCTGGTCACTTCGTGGAACGAATGGCATGAAGATACCCAGATAGAGCCGGTTGAGGAAGCTCCTGCAACTTCGGTTGACGACAGTGGTACGCAGGAGGATTACACCTACGGAATGGAGTACGAAGGATACGGCACGCGTTACCTGGATATTATAAAAGCGACTTTAGAACAACATAACCAGGTGGAGTAAACGCCTGTGCGCAGGTATCATCAACTAAACATCCCGGGAGATCAGGTGCATATTGATCTGCCGGGATGTTATTTTTTATTATTAAAGGATCCTCTCTTCAGGCTGTTAAGCTTGTACTGTGGAGGAACGATTCTGTGCCACTTCAGGGTGGGGGAGCCAGTTTACACGGGATCCGTCGTCATTCATTTATTCAAAATGATTACTGCTGGCATATACAAATTCATTGGCGATCTTACCCTCGTCGTTAAAAGTATGTGAGAGCATCACGGGGTATTCATAGGGCTTCCCGTCTTTCATGACGGTATATTTCCACCAGGAGTATACGACATAATCATCTCCTCTTGCATAATATACGCAATCAGGATAACCAAACTCTTCGACCTTTGCTTTATATCCGTTTTCGAACATTCTTTTCATGCCTTCCGTCGCATCGTCAATGGTTTCCGTTTCACCAAATTCGTCCCATGAAAAGATAACGATTGCATCGTCTGCGAAAAAGCTTCTGTATTTTTCGGCATCTTGATCCCTGAATGCATTTACAAGCTTCCGCACCGTAAGGATATAGGGATGGTTGTCATAGACTTTCCCATTCTCAGTTGTTTTTTGACTTTCAGTGATCGATTCAAATACGTCATTATTGAAATAGGTGTGGTTCGCCACGATCTTCCCATCGTCATTAAAGGCGTACAGGGAATGGAGCGGCACTTCAAGATTGATGCCGGTCTTTTTGTGACGGGCTGTAAAAAGTCGCCAGTCCTGGACCCAGGTTCCTCCATCCTTATACTCAAGCGCATCAGGATAGGCAGGTTTGTGATCCTCGATCTTCATGTCGGTGAATTCGGTTTGCCACCAATCGATGTTATCACCCATTTCCGATTTAGCGACGATTTCTCCTTCTCCGCCATTGTTTGAAACGAAGACGCTGTCATTGAAGAAACTCTGGTATTTATCCCGGTCACCTTCAATGAAGGCATCCCACATCGCTTTGCTTTTATCGATGTATTCATGTTCGACATAGATGGTACCTGCTTTTTTTTGTGCGTGGCTGGTCCCCACGAATAATGCCAGCATAATGAATGCGAGTAATGATCTTTTCATGTTTGTTTGGAATTTAAATTTAAAAATGATTTGAATGTTCGAATAGCATGTTTTGAAGAGGGTATGTTTGCATCTTTTTTGATTTGGGTTCACAAACCTACCATATAAATCATTGGCTTAGTGTTAATTGTATGTTAAAACCTGCATTCCCGAAACACCTAACGAGTTATCAAGCCTAAAAATCATGTAAATTCC